>USKH01000018.1 GCA_900555125.1 uncultured Clostridium sp. | reverse complement strand
CCCGCCGTTTTCGTGTTCGCGCTCCAATCTCTTTTTAACGCTTTTGTTGAGATTTTTAAGCCCGCGACACTTGGCGATAACATGCGCCGCGATAAAGCACAATTTTTTACCGCCATGGAAACGGGATATGCAACTGCCGTCGTAAGCGGTACGGAGAACTGCGTTTACGCGGTTTTTTTTGCAATATTTTTTAATGAATTTTTGGTCGTCGCGCACGCGGTATGCGGGAAAAATATCCACCGAAACACCTTTTTTGTAATTCAGTTTGCGAAAATCCGCCTCAACGAACGTCGTTCGCGTGTCCGCGACTTTTGCAAAATTGAACGGGTAATCCGGGTTATGTTCGGCGCACTCGACCTTTAAGTAATCGGGCAGAATGTCGTCGCACACTAAAAGAAATTTGTCGTAGTTTTCCTTGGCCATCACAAGATCTATGTCGTCGTCCCACGGAATAAAACCGCCGTGACGGACGGCTCCCAGCATGGTTCCGTAGGCTATCGTGTAGTCTATTCCGTTTTTGCGGCAAGCCTCGTCCAGCGTTTTCAGTATTCCGAGAGATATTTCATGAATTCTGCCAAGAAGATTATTGTCCATTTTGTTCCCCCTCGCCCGATTTTTCGCGGCGTAAAAGTCTTTTTGCGGTGGTAAGCACGTAGCGGAATTTGTCGGTAAAGAAAGTGGAGAGTATTACCGCTCCGACCGACATAAACAGCGCTATAAAGCCGTTTCGTATCAGTCCGCCCCAGCCGTTTGCCGGCAGCCACACGTTGCAAACGAAGTACGCAAGCGCGGTTATCGCGGCGGTTATCGCCGCGTAGAAAAGCTGCCAGGCATACATTTTGGTCGGTTTTTTACCAAAGAAATATTTGCCAAGCACGTAGTCTTTGGAAAAGAACGGACACAACAGCGTGGAAACTATCGTGCCGATGACCACGCCGCTAAGCCCTATATAATACACAAGCACGAGCGACAAAACAAGGTTTACGACGCCCTGAATCATCATTACCCACACGTCCTTGTCGTGCAGTCCGAGTGCGTTCTGCACCGACACGGCAGGAACGTTCATGCAAGTCACGTAAAAGCAAGCGCAGATAAGCACCGCGTCCAAAGCAGACAAAACGTATTCGGCTCCGAAGCACAAATTTATAAACGGGTTGATTACCGCTAAAAAGCACGCCGTCATGCAGCACGCCATGCAAAACGCGACGTATACCGACTTGTCGTACACATAATAGGCACGCTCGCGATCCGCGGTGACGGACAGGTTGCCGAAACTTGCCGTGAACGCGGAAAAAACTTGCCCGTATAATGATTTCAGTGTGGTGGAAATAAGCGTATAATTGGAGTAGTACCCCACTACAAGCGTACCGAGCGCGGGAAAAGCCGAAATTATAATGGTGTCGGTGGAAGTGACGATGTATCCGGCAAGGCTTTGAAGCGCAATGGGAATCATCTTGCGCCTGATTTCTCCGAGGTCCTCGGGCGAAAGTTTTTGCTCGGCTTTTTGGCGGATAAACGGATATTTTTTATCGGCGTAGATTGCGCACGCAAGGTTATCGACAATCGTGCAGGCAATCATAAGCAAAATAAAAATCAGAAAGCTTTTGGTTATCAGCAGCAGAACTATCTGCAAAACCGTAAACGCTATTTTTGTTACGGCATGGCATACCGACACCACGCGCGAACGCTGATCGGCGTAGATTATGCACTTTTTATAAGCGATGAGGTAGCTTACCGCGGTGTTGAATACGTACAGAATGAAGTAAAACTGCACGCTTTTCATGTCCACGGCGGTGTTGGCAATAAACGGAATTACGAAAATAAGCGCAACTCCGAGTGCCATAATTACGCCGGCTATTACGAAATATACCTTTTTGTAAAAAGACAGATACGCACGTATTTTGCCCTCGTCGCCGGTACTTACGGGCTTATACAAAAAATAAATTATTGCGGTTGTAAGTCCAAGCTCGGTAAGCGACAAAAAGGAAACTATGTTTGTGTACAGGCTGATAAGTCCCAGATACTCGGCGTTTAATACTACCGCCAGTACTTTTCTGAGAACGAAAGACACGACGATAACCGATATGTAACCGATCATACCGAATATCGAATTGAGAAGTGTGTTTTTTGTTCTCGAATTTGCCATTTTTCAAGTTCCTTTTGACTTTTTTAATTGCCTTGCTTGTTCCGATTTTGCCTATACGTTCTCAAAAAAATCGACCACGGCTTTCAGTCTGTCTGCGTAACGAAGATTGGTCATCCTGCCGATATTTTCTCGGCATGCGGCAAGTTTTTCGGGATGCGACAGCGCGTCTTTCATTCCATCGTAAAGCGAATTTTCGTCGTTTTCGGTGAGTATTCCGGCACCCGTTTCACAGAGTTCTTCCGCTCCGTTGACAAGCGTCGTGATTATCGGCGTTCCGACAAGCAGAGCCTCGACGCACACGGTGCTCATGCCTTCGCTTCTCGAAGAGCAGACAAACGCGTCGGCGCGAGCCATATACTTATAAGGATTGGGATCAAAGCCTGTAAGCGTCACGCTGCCCTCTACGCCCTTTTCCTTGATCAGCTTTTCGAGTTTCTCCCGTTCCGCTCCGTCGCCCACTATCCAGAGATTGTGTTTTAAGCCTTCGTTCATAAGTCTTGCGTGGGCGGATATAAGTCTGTCGAATCCCTTTTCAAAAGAAAGTCTGCCGGCAGAAACCAACGTTATCGGGTATTTCTTTTGCAATGATACTTGCTCGCGCGATTTGACTATAACGTCACTTTCATCAATGAGATTATATAAATACATCACCTTTTCGGGCTGAGAGAAAACTTTTTTGTATTTTTCGGCAGTGCTTTTCGCGCAGGCAACTATTTTGTCGAAAGCGCAGTGTTGCTTTAAGTCCATTTCTTCGTAACCGTGCATCCAGGCTATTTTTTTAGCGCTTTTATCGGTAGAAGCCGCAAGCATGGACGTGGGGCATCCGCACTGGAATGCCACTTCTATATCGTAATTTTCGCGCACGAATTTTTTATAGACCGATTTTTGCGGCAGAATGCGCACGATTTTGCCCAATCCGCGGAAATACTTCCCGTAGCACTTTTTGATTTTAACGCGACTGTCGAAAGTAGCGGCGTATTTTTCGTCGTAGCGGAAAAGCGGCATAACGGTGACGTCGAAGCCCAGCTTTGCAAGTGCGCCGCTAAGCGTTTTTAAGACGCTGCAAACGCCGTTCTGCGGCTCGATATGATTGAGCGTGAACAGTATTTTTTTCATAGTCACCTCGTTTTTGAATAAGCTTTGATAAGCCAAAGCGCCTTGTTTTTTAACGCAAAACGCGCAAGCGCTCCTTTTGAAAACGCCTTAAACCGGCAAGCTTTAATCGCTTTTACGTAGTACTCGTCGGACAGAGCCTTTATGATATTTGCTTTGGCAACCTTGTCGTTGCCCGAAAAATACTGCGACGCCGCGGCGTTGAAGAGATAGTGAACGGCACATCTGTACACCTGCGCTTGCATATCCGAAGTCCGCGGCAGCGTTTTTTCCAGATGCTCGCACACGAGTTTGGGCGTAAAAAGATTAAACGGTGTACGATTTTTGGTCATCGAAGCGGAATTGATGCGGTACACGTACGTGCATTCCCCTAACACTGTCAGCTTTTGTGCCGCCGCTATTATCGGCTTCGTGCAGGCGTTGTCCTCGCCTATTTTTATCTCGTCGGGCACGGACAACTGCGCCTTTACGTATAATTCGCGGCGAAACGCCTTTGCCCACACCGACGGGGAAAAATACTCGCCTTTCTCGTTTTCGACGAGGCAGGGGAAAATTTCTTTCTCGATTTTTTCGCGGTCGTACACGCCGACAGCCGCCGAACACGGCACTGTTTTTTCTTCATCCGGATATTTCCACAGCGAAGCCGAGCAAATAACGTCGGGATTATGTTGTTCTATCGCGCGGGCATAAGTTTCAAAAGCGTTTTCGGTAACGTAGTCGTCGCCGTCCACGCAAACGATATAATCGCCGCCTGCGACAGTTGCGCCCGCCTTTCTTGCCGAGACCAAGCCTCCGTTAGGTCTGTGAACGACCTTTACGCGCTCGTCGGTCGCCGCGAACTCGTCGCATGCTCTGCCGCTTAAATCGGTCGAGCCGTCGTCGACAAGAACAACTTCGACGTTGCGATAGGGCTGACAAAGAATACTTTCGACGCACTCCCGGATATATTTTTCCACGTTGTAAACGGGAATTATCACGCTGAATTTAATCGCCATGTCGCTTACAAGTCCTCGATTTCGCCGATATCCGTGGCGGTTTTATAAGGAAAATTATAAAAATATTTGCCGAGATTTTTTTCGAGAATTTCGCATTCGGGGGCAAATTTTTCCGATTTTAAGAACACCTGCGTGTTTTTAATCGATTTTTCGGTTTGCAGAATTTCGCCCTTGCGAACGTGATTTTTTTCTTCGAGGCCGCAAAACTCCGCTATTTTTTTAGTTGCGTTCTCGTAGTCGTAGATGAGGTCTTCAAACTGCACGAACAGCACGTTTTTGTTGCCTTCCGCATACTTTTCGGCGCGTTCGTGAGCCTCTTTCCATGCCGAGCAGAACGCTTCCGCTCCGGGAGGAAAAGGCGCAATCTGCTTGCCGCAACGCACGGTGTTCCACACGTAATTGGACGAAAGATATACGTCGCGCGGGTCGCGGTCGACAATAATAAGCTTGCAATCGGGGAAAAATTTACTCATGGATCCGCTTTGTTCGGGCAGAATTATATGATCGTAAATCATGGTTTCCGCCGTTTTGCACATCGAAAAATACTCGCTTGTAAACTTTTTCGCTCTTAATAAAAACTCCTGCTCGTCGGAGGTTAAATAGCGCACGGTTTTGCCGTCGTAGCAATACTGCCGCCCGAGCTTTGTTATCTTGTATCCTTTAAGAACGGCGGCACCCAGTTGCAAAATCGCTTTTACAAACGAAAAACGAACGCCTTTGCCGTGAGCAATGGCTTTTTTATCGCCCTCGCAGGAAATTGCGGACACAAACTCGTTAATGCTTTCCGAGAATTTTTTACCATACAGTTTTTTGTACGAGCCGTACCAACCGAAGTCGTTGTCGTTCTGGCGGTACATTTCGTCGATAAAGTCGTTTATGGCGCGGTCGCGGATCATTCGGTTGGTCATATCGCCGAAACAGCGTTCGTACAAATCGATTAGCCCGCCGCGGCACAAAAACAAAGAATGTTCGTATCTTCTGCCTATCGCGCAGGCGGTGCCGTCGTACTCGCTCATAAGGTCGATAACGGCGGACGAGCCGGTACCGTAATAACCGGTTACGAATATGTTTTGTCCGTCACTCATTTTATTTGTCCTCCGATATTCCGATAATGCGCAAAAGCTTACGGTTGATTACGCGGCTGTCAAACTCGTTTTCGGCAAGAATACGACTTTTTTCGCCCATCTGTACCGCTTTTTCCGGATTATCTATAAAATAAATGCACTTATTGGCAAGCTCAAGAGCGCAGTTTTTGCCCTTTGGTATCAAAAAGCCGTTATATTCGTCGCGAACCGCGCTGCGGCAACCGTTGACATCGGTAGCGATAACGGCGCGCCCGGTGCTTTCGGCTTCCATCACCGCCATGGGCATTCCCTCCCGGTAGGACGGCAGAACAAATGCGGTGCAGTTCTCATAATAGGGGCGAACGTCGTCGGTAGTGCCGTAATAAGTCACGCTTCCGTCGTCGATATACGACTTTATGTCGTCGAGAGTTACGGTACCTTCGCCGCCGACATAACCGAACACGGCTTGCGGTCTTACCTCTTTAACCATACGAGCGGCTTCGCAGTACTCGAAAACGCCCTTGGTTTTAAGCATACGGGCAACCATGAGAAAGTTTGCGTCGTTTGTCATGGGTTTGAAAGCGAATTTGTTCACGTCCACGCCTATGCCGTTTATAATCTCGCACTTGTTCTGTTTGACCAGTTTGCGCGAGATAAACTCTTTTTTGTCGTCCTCGTTTAAGAAAATTACTTTTCGGCTTATCTTGAACGCCTTTTTGTACAAATGGCTGACGTAAATGCGTATTAGCTTCCATTTAAGCGAATTATTGATAAACACGTCGCCTGCGCCTTCCACCATCGAATAAATTTCCTTTACTCCCGCTTTTTTTGCGGCGGGGACGCCCAGAGCGTTGGGTTTCATTGCAAAAGCGAACACGACGTCGGGCTTTTTGCTTTCGATAATCGCGCGGTATTTCTTTTTGAGCGCAAGCACTTTCAGAGGATTTGTGCTGCGGTTGCTGTCTCCCACAGATATAAAATCAACGCCGAGCGGCTCGATTTTTTCGCGATAAACGTCGTCAAAGCACACAACCGACACTTCGCACCCCGCGTTTTGCAACGAACCAATGAGTTCTTTGCGGAAAGTAAGCACGTTTTGAGACGAAACGCATATAAGCATGATTTTTTTGCCGAATGCGGCTTTTTCCATCTCGTTCCGTTGATCGGCATCGGGCAAAGCCGAGCTTTCGGCTTGCTTTTCGGGCTGTTCTGCGGCTGCGGTTTCCGACGACTGACCGGTTACGGTTGCGGCAACTTCGGACATATCCGAAGGCGCGGCATTTTTCGCCTCGCTTTTATGCATTTCGCCGGTGCCGCCCTCGACTACTCCGTCGTGGTGCAGCACTTTGCCTATCGTTCCGAAAAAGCATTTACAATCGAATCCGAAACTAAGCTTATGAACGTATTCGCCGTCCAAGCGTGCCTTTTCGGCAATTTCCAGCTCGTCTCTGCCGTTAATCTGCGCCCAACCCGTAAGTCCCGGGCGAACGTCGTTTGCTCCGTATTTATCGCGTTCTTCGATGAGATCGTACTGGTTCCAAAGTGCCGGGCGAGGTCCTATTATCGACATCTGTCCGATGAAAATATTGAAAAGTTGCGGAAGCTCGTCTATACTCGACCTGCGCATAAAGCGTTGCCAACGGCTTAAAAGACTTTCGGCGTTTTCAAGTTCATGCGTGGGCGTGTCGTGCGGCGCGGAAACGGGCATGGAGCGAAATTTGAGTATGGTAAAATATTTTTTGCGCCGTCCCACTCGTTTTTGCCTGAACAGAACAGGGCCGGGTGAGTCGATTTTTATTATTATCGACACTATAAGCATGGGAAACGCGAGAATTATTATCGCCAATCCCGATAGCAGAATATCCATGAATCTTTTGAAAAAGTGTTTGTACATACGTATTTAGTCCTTCGCAACATCGGCTGTTCACGATTTGCGCGGATAAAAACATGCCTTCTATCCGCATTCTATCGTATTATAACACATTCGCGAGCATTTTTCAAGTATTTTATCGCAAAAGCAAGCTTTGTCAATCATATCCGATAAAAAACAGCGGAATTTAAGTTTCTTACAAATTTTTCGGCACATAAAAAAGCTCCGCTCCGAATAAGGGCGAAGCCGGATGTTGCCAAACAAAACAGATTTTTTGCCGCATCGTTTTATTGCTTTTTATTCTTCCCGGCGGTTTCCGCAATACGTAAAGCCCGCACGTCACCCTCGACAAAGCCGAGATTGCGACGAGCGTCATCCGAAATTTCTTTAAGCGGAATATAGTAAACCGTACCTTTAACTGTTTTCACCTCGGCGACGCGCGTCTTCATATCGATGAGCGACACTGTTCCGTATTCGTCGAAAGGCAAACCGTTACGGACAGCCGTAAGCACATACTTCCAGTCCTTTTCGTCTCTTTTTTTCTCGAACAAGAAACGCATTTCACCTGTAATTCCCCTGTTGAAACCTTTACAAATCGCAACGAACGGAGCGGCAACCGTAAGCGTAAGCCCGCAAGCGAGCAGCGCAAACCCCAGCAGGCGATCGACAGCGGTAATTACCCTCGAATAATCGAAAAATATGACGTAAAACGCGACGAAAATAACGAGAATGCCCATAAGCGTAAGCCACAAAAATGCGGAAAGCTTGGTTTTCAGCGCGTCGCGCAATCTGCCCTTATATCCGGAGTCGAAACTAAGTTCAAACTTCAATTTATTTCCTCCCGAACGCCTTCATAAGCGTCTTTTACAACAAAGACCGTAAGCCTTTAAGCCCGCGGTCTTTTACATAAACTATTTTACTGTTTTCTATTCTCAGCCAAGCAAAAATTCGCCGAGCTTGCAAGCGCCTGCAATAAGCGCGCAGATAGCGGAAACGATTGCGCCCCAGCCGAGTGTCATATTGTCTTTGGAAAGAGAATATTTTGCCAGATTAATGCCTCCTATCGTAACGTCGTTTGTCGAAGCAATCGCGTAAGTGACAACCATAAACAGGAATACGCCGGCAACGATAAAGCAAGCGGTGGTGATAAGCGTGAACAGCTTTGCGTTTTTACCGCTGAGTATTTTGAGAACAGAGAAAATTATACCTGCCGCAAGCAGTATAAGCGATAAAAGGTTCATAAACGAAAAGTCAAAATACTTAACGTTGGCAGTTATGTTGCCCACAATAGTAATTGTTTCGTTGTATCCGAACATTGCCTGGAATGCGGTGTAAGTCGTTGGATCGTCGCCCGATCCGTAAACGATTGCGGGCGCAAACATGAAGCCGATTGACGCCAGTGCAAGCAGTATTGCCGCAAATCCGGCATACTTGGTTATAGATTTTTTCTTTGCCATTTTTTCAATAGTCCTCCTTGGGTTTTTGTTTTTTCGGCTTTTCAGCTTAAACTAATTATACAATATGTTCAAAAAAAAGTAAAGCGATTATCGTAAATAAAAAATAAAATTATTCAATACCGATAAAACTGCATGCGTTGTCGGCAACGCGCGAGGCATACCCTATAAATTCGTAAATATCCCGCTTTTTTTCGTCCGGACGAGCTTCTTTCCATGCAAAATACGAATCGATTATGCCGTTCAGGAACATTCTTGCCGAATATTTTTCAAACTCGGTGAGTTTGCGCTGTTTTTGCTCAACTTTGTTTATAGTATTCTCAGTAAACCACTTTCGTATTCCGTTAAGAGCAACGGGGTTTTCGGACGAAATAAATTCACGCTATTCGAGCGGCAATGCGTGATAAGTATGCGAGATGTGAATAAATATATCGGTTACCGAACGTCGAATGGCGGTAAAATCCACACCCTCGAACTGTTCGGCGGCAAGATCGGTAATATCTGTCCATATATCAAGCACGACGTCGTACACCGAAGAATAGTGATTGTAAAAAGTAGCACGCTGAATAAGCGACTGAGCCGCTATATCCGAAACGCTTATATCGTCGATATTCTTGTTTTTCAGCATTCCGGCTACAGTCATCTTGATCAGATTGCGCGTTTTGAGTACTCTTTTATCCATTATATTTCGCATTGTTTTCCGTCCTTTTGTACAAAAATAATATCGGCAAAGCCGCATTATTTATTAGACATTTTCTTCTCTTTGTATTATAATATACAACTGTACAATATGTCAAGAAAAGAGGAGCGTTTATGAACAATTATTTTGAAACCGAAGCCCGCGTAGACGCGTCGAGAACGGACACTTTATTCCGGCTGTCGCTTCTCGGCATGCTCGAACTTATCGAAGACGCCGAAACCATGCACACCGAAGAAATGAAAGTGGACGCACCCACTCTTTACCGTGAGGACGGGGCTTTCTGGGTGATTACACGCAATTTCCTGCACATCGAACGCGTTCCAGTCTGGGAAGAAAATCTTATCGTGGGAACTTATCCTCTTCCGCCGTCGCTCATGCGCTGCGAAAGGCAGAATTACATCAAAGATCAAAAGGGCAATCTGCTGGTTGCAAGCAAAACCGAGTGGTGCGTGCTGGACGCAAAAACGCGAAAGTTGCGCCCCGTTTCCGGTCTTACTTGCTATCCGAAAGATCTCGAACACAAAAAAGAACGCATGCTTATCTCCTCTTTATCGGAAAAAGAGCCGGAGTTTTTGCCCGCCGATCTTAAATTTACGCATATAGTACGTTGTTCCGACCTTGATTTCAATCATCACGTGAACAACGCAAAGTACGTCAATTTCATTTACGATTGCTATCCATCCGAATTCTGGGAAAAAATCGACGTTTCGGACATGCGGCTGGACTATATCAACGAGTGCCGCGAAGGAGAAACGCTCGAAGTTTATTCGGCACAAAAGGAAACAACCGACGAGAACACCGGAAAAACAAGAAAAACCGTATTTTTTCTTGGAAAAACTTCGGAAAAGAGAGTTTTCTCGGCAATTATCAAAACAAGGTAAGTTTCAGAACATACAAAATCGGCAAAAAACCTGTAATTTATAATTTGCGACATCATTCATCCCGATATCTATTGCCGTAAACCAAAAACAACGCAACAATTTAAAAGTAAAAACGGAAGCAAAACACTATGCTCCCGTTTTTATTATAGCCGGCAGTAAACGCCTGCCTCTATATCGCCATTATATCGGCGTTTTTCGGATTTTTTGTATTATAATACGGTTACAACCGTTCCGTTGACGACAAGCGTCGCATTTGCGTTCCAGTCGTCCGAATCAAGTAAAAGCGTTTTGACGTTATCGGCAGTAATGGCAACGCCGTTTTTAGTACAGTTATCGATAGTTATCGTGTACGCGTCGGTTCCGCCTGCATTGAGTTGATAGCCTGCGGAAGTGAACTCGCAGTTTGTAAGCTTGGTTTCCGAATACGGACGGAGATACTGATACGCATTCAATCCGAGTTTACAATTATCGAAAGTAACCAGATTGATGCCACTCGTGTACGAAGTCCAACCGTTGAGAGTGGAATCTTTAATCGTGAGAGTCGAACCTGCAACGGCAGAGTCTATATTGAACGTATAACCTGCCACATCAAGAACGCACTTGTCTATAACAGAATCACCGGACAAGCTCCAGAACTGAATACCGCGGAAAGCATTGGTTATTTTCGTATTTTTGAAAATAGTACCCGTATTTTGGTTTCCGGTAGAAACGGCAATCGCAATATTACCGTCGCCTTCGTAATCTACATTTTCGATTGCGGTATTGTTTCCGCTTATATTAAGCGTTCCGCCCGTTCCCGCAGAACCTGTGCCTTTTACGGTCATATCTTTAATGGTTACGTTTTCCGAACTAACTTCGGTATTGTGAACGTTAAGCGTGGTGTTCTCTTTCCCCAAACCGGTAATAGTTACGCCGCTTTTTATGGTAGCGGTGTTGTCGATGGTGTTGCTCTCGGTTATAACTACGGTTGCGCCCTCTTTGTTTAACTGTTCGTTAACGTTTTCTCCCGCAAAAGCTACGGAAGTAATTTGCTCGGTAACGTTGCTCGTATCGATATTAGCCTGAACGGCTTCGACCGCGAAACCGATAGTCAGCGAAAGATTCCGATATTTATTTCCTGCACTTCCGGGCAATTCGACAATAACGTTTATCTTCTTGCTTGCGGGCAGTTCAGCATAAGCGGTTTTATAAGCGACCGTAACGTTTGCGCCGTTGTCCGTAACGGTTTTTGCGATTTTACCGTCAAAATCGAAATTAAGACCTTCGAACAGCATGAGAGCGTCAGCGTCGTATGCGGTGCCGTCTCCTGCGAGCAGAGTATACCCGTAGCGATACAAAACGGACACGTTACTGTTGTTGGTAACGGTTAATTCCGCAGTTACTTTATCGCCCGGAGTCATTTTTGTCACCACCAGTTTACCGTCGTTCATCGCTGCCGTTCCGCCGTTTTTGAAAGTCTCTTCGGTTGCGGCGTTTTCCATTTCGGCAACGCTTCCGTCGGCATTAAGAGTCGTGGGCGAATACAAAGTAAGCCCCGTAACTTCCGCCGTGACCTTGACGGTACCGCTGGTGACGGCAATATTGACTTTGGATTCGCTTGTAAAGATTGCAAACGT
>USKH01000017.1 GCA_900555125.1 uncultured Clostridium sp. | reverse complement strand
AACGAAATAACGCTTACAAACGTAACGCCGGGCGACAAAGTTACCTTCAACATCACGGTAAAGAATGAAAGCACGGTAAAAGTACAGTACAGAACGAGAGTGGTTGCAAGCGAAGACAACGGCTTGTTTGGCGCACTTAAAATAAAGATAGGCGACTACACCGGCATGGGAATATCCACATGGGAAGTACTGGAAGTGAACAGCGCAGACAAGGTTCTTGCCTGTGAAATAGAACTTCCGACAACGGCGGCGGACGAATATCAGGGCAAGGCGTGCAAGATAGCCTTTACCGTAGAGGCAGTACAGGGCAATGCGGAAACCGTAAACGACACGGCATATTACACTCTCGAACAGTTCAACGCACTCACCGAAATTCCCGCAGGCATTAAAAACGTGTATTTGAATATCGGAAGTCTTTCCCTTAAAGATGGAGACATTACCATCGGAAACAAAAATATTTGCGATATCTGGACATGGGACAGAGACACCAACCATACCGCAGGAGAAATCCTCGAAGATGGTCGTAAAGTTTATATGGTCAGAGATACCGATACTATCTATAGTTCCAATAAACCCGGCATCAATCTCTATATCAGCGGCTCCGTTAATGAAAATCCGGAAGGCGGACTTAATCAGAGTAATTCGCACGCTATCACTTTGAGTGTTCCCGACGCATCCAATGTTGTATTTACCGAAGGTTTTACAGTTAACGGATATTTCCGTATGAACACCGGCTGGTCTGACGGCAGAAATCTCGGCGGCGCAGTTTATAACCGTACCGTAAAAACCGTCCTGTTCGACCACAGCACCTTCAATGGTATCTGGATTCAGAACGGCGGCTTCTTTACCGACAGCATTACGCTTGACGGCTGCACTTTCAACGCGTATGAAAACAAAGTGTCTGCAAATGATTCCAATCCGCTGTGGTTCTGCAACATTCGTACTTGCGACGTGACGGTTACCAACTGCACTTTTAAGGCTTCTCGCCCGATTAAGGTTGTTGAACAGGGTGTATTTGGCGCAAACGTAAATATTACCAACAACAAGTTTGATATGAGTCTGACCAATTCCGCCGATGATGCAAGCACGCCGAAAAACGTTGCTATTATGTTCAGCACTCTTATCGGTGAGACACAGTGGAATCCCGCAGGAACGCTCGGTAATGTCGTGGTAAGCGGAAACACCGTTACGAACGCAACCGCATTACTCACGTTCTTCAATCCCAGCCAGATTACTATGAAAGAAGGGGCAACGTTTACAGTAGCCAATAATACGTTGAACAGCGCTAAACTCAGCGTAGGATGGAAAACAGCCAACGAGTACAAACCCGATTTTGTAGAAGTTAAATAATCTTTGACAAAATCGAAACTAATCTTAAAAACACGAAAACGGAAACCTTGTATAAAACGGGGCTTCCGTTTTTTCTTGACATAAAACCCCGCGTGTGGTACAATAAAACAAGAAAATATCCGGAGGAGTATTATGGAAGACAAAAGCGTGTATATATCGCCGTTTTCCGCGAGATACGCAAGCCGCGAAATGCAGCGCGTGTTCTCGGAGGATTTTAAGTTTACCACCTGGAGAAAGCTGTGGCTTTCGCTTGCCAAAGCCGAGCAAAAGCTTGGGCTGAACATTACCGACGAGCAGATTGCCGAGCTTGCCGCGCACACCGACGACATCAACTACGACGTTGCCGAAGCAAGAGAAAAGGAGTGCCGTCACGACGTTATGAGCCACGTGTACGCATACGGCAAACAATGTCCTTCCGCCGAAAAGATTATTCATCTCGGCGCAACTTCGTGCTACGTCGGCGACAACACCGACGTAATTATTCTGCGCGAAGCAAGCAAAATAGTGCTAAGCAAGCTTGCCAAGGTAATATCCAACCTTTCCGCGTTTGCCGAAAAATACAAGAGTATGCCCTGCCTGGCGTACACGCATTTGCAGCCCGCTCAGCTTACCACGGTTGGCAAGCGCGCGACGCTGTGGATCAACGAGCTTGTTATGGACGTGCAGAATCTCGAGTTTCAGCTGTCCAACCTCAAAATGCTGGGACAGAAGGGAACAACCGGCACGCAGGCAAGTTTTATGGACTTGTTCGAGGGCGACGAAAACAAGGTCAAGCAGCTTGAAAAACTGATTGCCGCCGACTTCAGCTTTACCGAATGCGTTCCCGTTTCCGGTCAGACGTATTCGAGAAAAACCGACGCGTATTTCCTTTCGGTCATGTCCGGCATAGCTCAGAGCGCATATAAATTTTCCAACGATCTGCGCATTTTGCAGTCGTTCGAGGAAGTGGAGGAGCCGTTTGAAAACAAGCAGATAGGCTCGTCCGCAATGCCCTACAAGCGCAATCCCATGCGCAGCGAACGCATTTCCGCGCTTTGCAAATACGTGATCTGCGACTCGCTCAATCCCGCGTTCACTGCCGGCACTCAGTGGTTCGAGCGTACGCTGGACGACTCGGCAAACAAGCGCATTTCCGTTGCCGAAGCCTTTCTTGCCGTGGACGGAATACTCAATTTGTATATCAACATAAGCGGCGGACTGGTTGTGTACGAAAACGTAATCAAAAGAAGAGTAATGGAAAAACTGCCCTTTATGGCAACCGAAAACATAATGATGGAAGCGGTTAAACGCGGCGGCGACAGACAGGCTCTGCACGAAAAACTGCGCGTTCATTCGCAGGCTGCCGCAACCGAAGTGAAAATGTTCGGGAAAGAGAACGACCTTATCGACCGAATTGCCGCCGACCCCGCTTTCGGCTTGACGAGAGAAGAAATAGAAGCTCAGTTGAAGCCCGAAAACTTTATCGGTCGCAGCGTTTCGCAGGTGAGCGAATTTCTTGAAAATATCGTTTGCCCGCTGCTTGAAAAATACGACGTTAGCGGCATAAAAGCCGAAATAACCGTATGACCGACTGCGTAAAAAAGCTGATTATTGCTTCCGCCGACCCCGTTTACCGTGATTTTACGATAAAACTCACGCCGTCGCTCGATCCCGAAACAGTCGTGGGAGTGCGTACGCCTCGGCTTCGCGAAATAGCCGCGTCGCTCTCGCCTGAGCAGGCAGGGGAATTTATGAAAAACCTGCCGCACGGACTGTACGAGGAAAACAACGTTCACGGGTATCTCATCGAAAAGATGAAGGACTACGACGCGTGCGTGTCCGCGCTTGACGAATTTTTGCCGTACGTGGACAATTGGGCAACCTGCGATACTTGCACGCCCAAAGTACTGAAAAAGCATCCTGCGCGAACGGTTGCAAAAGCGTACGAATGGATAGACGACGGCAGAACTTATTTCGTGCGTTACGGAATAAGAATGCTGATGGCGTTTTTTCAGGACGATTTGTTTTTGCCGGAGTACGCCGACAAAGTGGCTTCGGTTCATAGCGACGAGTACTACGTCAATATGATGATTGCCTGGTATTTTGCTACGCTTCTTGCGAAACAGCCCGACTGCGCCGTAAAATATCTCGAAAATCATTTGCTTTCGCCCGACGTTACCAAAAAGACTATCCGCAAGGCAATCGAAAGTTTCCGCGTTTCCGACCGGATGAAGCAATATCTGCACACTTTATAAATCGAAACAACAACAAAAAGGATCTCGTTTGCGGACGGGATCCTTTTTTAGTATGTTTTAAATTGTTGAAACGTGTTGTTTTATGTTTTGTCGGACTGAGTTTACTTTGCGACGGGGAAGCCGTCGGGGAACACTTCCGAAATATCGTATTCCTGCAAAACTTTGAATTCGCCGTTATTGGAGTTTACGCTGTTGACGACGCATCTGTTCCAAGCCTCGTCGGTTATGCCCTGGCTTGTATAATAGTTCATCGAGCCGCTCGGAACGTAAATGTGGAAGCCCTTGTCGGGACGGTTCCAGGTGTAGCCGAACGCGTTGGTGCCAAGGCTGCCTTCGGGCGATTCGTAGTAAATCGCCGTGCAACCGGATAGTCCGGGGCTGCCGGGTTCGCCGGGATTGGGAACGCTGTCGTCCCACGCAAGCTTCATAAAGGTGTATTCGCCGAGTATGACGTTTTCGGGAATGTACACCTTGGTAAGTCCCGCAAAACAGAAGGCGTATGCGCCCAATTTAAGCATGTCGTTTCTCGGGAACAGAATTTCGGTAAGCGACGTGCAGTTGGAAAACGCGTACGTTGCTATTTCGGACAGCGAGGCGGGAAGTTTTACTTCCGCAAGTTTTTCGCAACCGGCAAACGCGTATGCGCATATTTTTTTAACTCCGTCGGGAATTGTTATCGATCTGATTGCCGTTTCCGAAAAAACATAGTCGGCAACCGTCTTCATGCTTGCGGACAGCGTTACCGAGCTTAATGATTTGCAGTTTGAAAAAGCATAAGCTTCCATGGCGCGAACCGAAGAGGGAATGTCCACTCTTTGAAGCGAGTCGCAGTTTTCAAACGCATTGGCTTTTATCGATACGAGCGTATCGGGAAGCGTAAGGCTTGTCAGCGATTTGCAACCCGAGAAAGCTGCCCCTTCGATTATGGTTATGCCCGAGGACAGAGTAAGCTCTTTTAAGGCGGTTGCGTCCTTAAACGCCTGCTGTCCGACGGCGGTTACCCTGTAACCGTGAATGTCGCCGGGAATGGTCAGTTTTTCCTGCGATTTGCCTTTTTCGGTGGGCTTAACCGTATAGACGTCGGAGCCGGCTGTCTTGTTGAGAGTGAAGACGAAATTTTCGGTTTCGAATACGTCCTGTGCCGCGGGCTGAGAGGGCTTGCAGCCGGTAAAGGCAAACGAAAGAGTCAAAGCCGTCAGAACCGCAATCAGCAGTAGTGTCAGTTTTTTCATAATTTTCCTCCTGTTAAACGGCGTTTTCGCCGGTTATTACTGTTTTATCAGACGTTTGTGTTTGCGAATATTTCTTCAAGACCGTCGCAAAGCAAGTCGATTTGTTGCTTTTCGATAGTGTAGGACGGAAGAAATCGCAAAAAGTTTTTACGCGTGCAGTTTATCAAAATGCCTTTTTGCAGCAGCATCGAAGCAACGTAATTGCCGTTGACATCCGGCGAAAGCTGCATTCCCTGCAATAGTCCCGTGCCGCATATGTCGGTGATGAAATTGTATTTTGAAAAATACGACAGCCTGCCTTTTAAATATTCGCCCTTTTCGGCAACCTGTTCCAACAAACCGTTTTTCAGTTCGTCGATGACTACCGTAGCTGCCGCGCAAGCAAGCTGATTGCCCGAAAGAGTGGAACCGTGGTCGCCCGTTTCAAACGCGTGCGCCACTTCGCCGCGAGCCAGCACCGCGCTTATCGGCAGTCCGCCGCCCATGCCCTTGCCCAGCGTCACTATGTCGGGTTGCAGCCCGTGATGCTCGAACGCGAACATTTTTCCCGTTCTTCCCATGCCGGTTTGCACTTCGTCCAGAATGAACAATATTCCCCGGCTGCGGCATAGCGCATATGCGTTTACCAGATAGTCGTACGTGGCGGGAGTGATTACGCTTCGGCTTTGTACCGTTTCAAGCATAACCGCTCCTATGTCGTCGCGTGAATTGAGCATGTTTTTAAGCGCGGCGAAATCGTTGTACGGGACGTGGAAGAAACCTTCCGGGAGAGGCTCGTAGGTGGAGTAGTGACTTTTTTGACCGGTTGCGGTAAGCGCGCCCATTGTTCTGCCGTGGAACGAACCGAGTGCGGTTACGAAACACGGCTTGTTCTGTTCTTTAAGCTTGTAATATTTTCGTACAAGCTTGATTGCGCATTCGTTTGCTTCCGCGCCGGAATTGGCAAGAAACATTTTGTCGAAAATGGTGCCGTCGAGAATTTTTTCGCACAGGATTGCCTGTTCGCGGTTGTAATAGAGGTTGGAAGAGTGAATAAGTCTTTTCGCCTGATCGCACACAGCCTGAGTAAGCTTCGGGTGATTGTACCCAAGAGTGTTTACGCCCAGTCCGGACACGAAATCCACGTATTTTTTGCCGTAAATGTCGGTTAAAACGTTTGCTTCGCCGCTTATAAAACACAAATTCTGGCGATTGAATACGTTCATGTAGTTTTTCGCGTTTAATTTCTTTATCGTTTCGAAGTCGGGCGGTTGCGCGGAATAATCGCGATTTTTTCCCTTTTCCGAGTCGTTTTTTATGCTCATCTTTATTGTCCCGTTTAATAATTATCGTTCAACTGTAAATATTATACACTATTTTCCGTCGTTTGTCAATATGGGCGGGCAAATTGATTGGTTAAAGAAAAGTTGTACCGATTGCACAAAAAAATAATTAAAAACCGTGCGCAATTTCCTTGCAAAAATTTTTTAAATAGTTTATACTATTGGTAAACAAAGAAACCCCATAAGGAGAAAATTATGTCAAGCCTTTCTTTAAGACATATTTACAAGATCTACGACGGCAACGTCAAGGCTGTAAGCGACTTCAACCTCGAAATCGACGATAAAGAATTTATCGTATTCGTCGGACCTTCCGGTTGCGGTAAGTCCACCACCTTGCGTATGATTGCCGGTCTGGAAGAAATCACCGCGGGCGAGCTTTACATCGACGATAAGCTGGTAAACGACGCCGATCCTAAGGACCGCGATATAGCGATGGTGTTCCAGAACTACGCTCTGTATCCGCACATGACCGTTTACGACAATATGGCGTTCGGTCTTAAACTGCGCAAAGTAGATCCCCAGGAAATAGATTCCCGCGTGCGTGAAGCCGCAGCCATTCTCGGCATCGAACCTCTTCTCGCTCGTAAGCCGAAAGCTCTTTCCGGCGGTCAGCGTCAGCGTGTCGCGCTCGGTCGTGCAATAGTCCGTGAACCGAAGGTATTCCTTCTCGACGAGCCGTTGTCCAACCTCGACGCAAAACTGCGTGTGCAGATGAGAACCGAAATCACCAAGCTTCACAACAAGCTTGCAACCACCTTTATTTACGTCACCCACGACCAGATAGAGGCAATGACCATGGGTACCCGTATCGTCGTCATGAAAGACGGTATCATGCAGCAGGTAGATACTCCTCAGTTCCTGTATGACAGCCCGCAGAACCTGTTCGTCGCAACCTTCCTGGGATCTCCGCAGATGAACCTGTTCAACGCAACGCTTTCCCGTGAGAACGGCGTTACGTACGCAACTTTCGGCAAGAATAAAATAGTTATTTCGCCCGAAAAGGCAAACAGAATAATCGACGAAAAATACTTCCATCAGCCCGTCGTTCTGGGTATCCGCCCGGAAGATATTCACGACGAGGAAGTGTTTATCGCAAATTCGCCCGACACTATAATCGAAGCTCATGTCGACGTTATGGAAAAACTGGGTAACGAAACCTATCTGTATATGGACATCGACGGAAAGGAAGATTATGTTATCGCTCGTATCGACGCCCGTACCAAGGTGAAGGCGGACGAACACGTAAAACTTGCGGTCGACTCGCATCACATTCACCTGTTCGATCCCAACACCGAGCTTACCATTATCGGCGTACCCGCTTACAATATGGTTGACGCCAACGTTTACACCCGTGCGGACGGCACCGTTGCCGTTAAGTTCGGCGACACCGACATCGCACTCACCGATAAGGTGCTTTCGAGAATTGTTGATACTTCCATCATCGACGGCAGAACCATTAAACTCGGTATTTCGCCCGAACAGCTTACTACCGAAGCAAAGGAAGGCTTCGGCGTGATAAACGGCGAAGTGGAATTCACCGACGCTTATCCCCGTTTCAATGCGGTTTACACCAAGGTTGCGGGCAAAGTCGGCTTTATGATTGCAAAACATTCGCTTGAAGACGAACTCAAGAGCGGCGAGAAAATCGCTTACTACACCGATCCCGACAAGCTTATGTTCTACGATGCGGAAACCGAAAACGCACTTATTGCGTACAGCCCCATCAGCCAGAACACCGCAAACGCAAAGGTAGCAAAGAACGGCACCAAATGCACTGTTACGTTCGGCAACACCAAGCTTGTGTTCGAGGATACGGACAACAGATTTACGCCCGGCGAACAGAAGATTATGCTTGACTTCTCCAAGTTCACCGTGGATAAGGCAACCATGGCTGCCAATCCCTATCTTATCGTTTCCGTAATTGTCGGCGACGCCGATTGCCTGGGCGATAAGACGGTTGTTTATGCAAATCTTGCCGGATTGGATACGTACTTCACCGCTATGTTCGAAGGCGCACTCAAGCTTAACATTAACGACAGATTTAAGGTTGCGGTTCTTCCCGAGGGCATTATCCCGCTTAAATAAAATTAAAAATCGTTATATGACAAAAAAGTTCGGTTTTCCCGGACTTTTTGTCGTTTAGGGGTTTAATAACATTGTAAACAAGGAGTTTTTATATATGAAATGGTTTATTATGTCGGACATACACGGTTCCGAAACATGGTGTAAGCGCGCTCTCGCGGCATTTGAAAAAGAAAAGTGCGACCGGATAATTATTCTCGGCGACCTGTTGTATCACGGACCGAGAAACGATCTGCCCGATGGGTACGCTCCTAAAAAAGCGATAGAACTTCTTTCGGAAAAGAAAGAACTTATTCTTTCCGTAAGAGGCAATTGCGAGGCGGAAGTGGACCAGATGGTTTTGCCCTTTCCCGTGCTTGCCGACTATGCTGTCATCGACTGCGGCAATCGCCTTATATATTTAACGCACGGACATGTGTACAACAAAGATAATCCGTTGCCGGTTAAAAAGGGCAGCGTGGTTCTTTCCGGGCATACGCACGTTCCCGAAAAAACCGAAAAAGACGGCGTTTACTATCTCAATCCGGGTTCGGTTTCCATTCCAAAGCAGGGTAGTGCGCATTCGTATATGACTTTCGACGGCAAAACTTTTGCGTGGAAGGATATGAACGGAAACGAATACGACAGCCTTACTTTGCAGTAATTCCGTCGGTATCCTTTGACCAAACGCGGATTAACAAAACCTTACTTTGAAAATTTTATTTGACAGCTTGCTTTTCATATGGTAGAATATAAGAAACGAAAAAAATTTCGGAGAGTAAATTCATGAAAAAAAGAATACTTCTGATAATTATGACGGTAATTCTGGCGCTGGGCGTCACGTTTACCGCGTGCGCAAAAACAGATAACGACTTGTCCGACGTCGACTACGTTCGTCAGTCGTATGCCGTTGCTGTGGAAAAAGGCTTTGACGGAACGCTCGAAGAGTGGATTGAACTTTTAAAGGGCGAAAAGGGCGCGGACGGCAAGTCGGCGTATCAGCTGGCTGTCGAAAACGCAGGCTTTTCCGGTACGTTCGAGCAGTGGCTGGCTTCGCTTAAAGGAGAAAAAGGCGAAAACGGCTCGGACGGTAAAGACGGTGCCGACGGCATAAACGGGCAGGACGGCAGAGGAATCGCCGACGTCAAAATAGAAAACGGCGCGTTGTATGTCAAATACACCGACAGCGATAAATACGTTTACGTCGGAGTGGTTAAAGGCGAAGACGGAAAGGACGGAACCAACGGAAAGGACGGCTTTGACGGCACCGACGGAAAGGACGGCGCAGACGGCAAAGACGGCGTAAACATTCTCGAACTGTACATAAAAGACGGCGAATTGCACGCCTATTTCAGCAACGGCAAAAAAATGCGGGTGGGCAAAGTTGTAGGCGATAAGGGCGACAAAGGCGATAAGGGCGACGCAGGTAGAGGCGTTGCAGAATTCAAGATAGAAAACGGCGTGCTGTACGTCAGATACACAGACGGCGACACGTTTTACCCCGTAGGCGGCGTCAAAGGCGATAAAGGCGACAAAGGAGATAAAGGCGAAGACGGGAAAGACGGTATAAACGGGACGGACGGAAAGGACGGGCAAGACGGTAGAAGCGTCGAAAACGTCGTAATTAAAGAAGGGAACCTGTTTATCAAGTATTCCGACGCGGAAGATTACGTTCTTATCGGCAAGGTTAAAGGCGATAAAGGCGCGGACGGACAAGACGGACAGGATCTCGACATAAATGAAGTTTATCAGGCTGCCAAAAACAGCGGCTACACGGGAACGCTGCTCGAATTTCTGAAAGATTATCTCAAAGTCGAAACAACCGAAGCAAGCGAGAGAATAGTTACCAAATCTCTGCTTTCCACCGTTGCCATAGCAACCAAGTACGGTGCCGAGGGCGCGGTTTCCAGCGGTTCGGGAGTTATTTACAAAGGCGACAAACAAACAGGAGAAGTGTACATAATAACCAATTTCCATATGGTTTACAACGCTTCCTACACGCCTTCGATAAGCAGCGAAATATACGTGTTCTTTTACGGAATGCCTTTTGTAAAGCTGTCCAAGGATAACCCGTCGCTTAAAAACGATGACGCGTCCAAGTATATGCTTCTGGAAAATTACGGCATAAAGGCAACTTACGTCGCAGGTAGTATGTCGGGTGATATTGCCGTTCTGAAAATAAATAATTGTGAAAAATACAAAACCGGACCCTACCGCCCCGCCGAGCTTATAGACGACTCCGACGAACTGCGCGAGGGCGAGAAATCGTATGTCGTGGGCAATGCGGAAGGCAAAGGTCTCAGTGCGGCTTCCGGTATAATAAGTCTTCAGAGCAGCGATCTTACTCTTACGGTCGATACGAAAACCAACGAAGAATTTACTTTCCGCGTCATTCGTACCGACGCAGCCGTAAACCACGGCAACTCCGGCGGAGGACTGTACAATAAAGACGGAAAACTCATGGGCATCGTAAACGCAAAAACGCAGTCGGTAACCGTGGACAACTTCGGTTACGCTTTACCGATAAACAACGTTATGGGACTTGTAAACAATCTGCTTGCCCGCGCCGCCGATTCCCAAACGAACGACGATGTTTATTTCAACGGATACGGCTACTATAAATGTCAACTGGGTATTTCCGTGACGGACGCGGACGGGTATGCCGATTACGACGAAAAGACCGGAACGGTCACCTCTCGCGCACATGTTACCGTAACAGGCGTTATGGAAGACGGTGCGTCACACGGAATACTTAAAGAGGGCGACGTTCTGGTTTCTATCGAAATCAACGGAGTAAAGCGCAATATGTTCCGCAAATATCAGCCCGGCGACATTCTGCTGTACGCAAGAAAAGGCGATATTGCCGTTATAACTGTTAACAGAAACGGAGAGATTCTGACGCTCGAAGTTCCGCTTAACAACGTTGTATATATGAAATAGGAGAAAAAATATGATTGTAAAATTTGCCGATTACGAGCAACTTACACCCGCAGAAACAGACAGAATAAAGAAGGCGTTTGTTTCTTCTCCGGAATATGTGGAGGGAATATTTGCCAAACGCGGCGCCAAAGAATGGGCGGAAAGCGTTTCCGGACTCAGCGCATTGCTGGCGGCGATGACCGAAGCGAAAATAGATCCGTCTACCGCGGTAATAAAACGACTGGAAAGCGGAAAACCCGTGTTTACCAATATTCCGTACTACTTCAATATCTCGCATTCGTGCGGAAGAGCGGTGTGCGTTCTTTCCGACGTAGAAGTGGGCGCGGATATCGAATTTATCAAAAAGGTGCGCGCATTCGACCTGATTGCCGAAAACTTTTTTGCCCCCGAAGAGATAAAACGTTTTCGTTCGGCAAAAAATTCCGCCGAAGAATTTTACCGTATATGGACGAGAAAAGAAGCTTTGCTTAAAAAAGAAGGCTGTGGGATAGAGTACAAAAAACTTAAAAACACCGATACGTTTGTGTACCCCGACGCCGAATTTATCGAATATAAACGCGGGCAATACCTCACGACCGTATGTTTGGATAAAAAGTAAATAATTTATAAAAACAGATGAAAAAGGCAGTAAAACGCTTGCTTTTGCAAGTAAAAAATGTTATAATCAATAGGCTACGGAGTTATATTCCGCAGTAGGTAAACCGTT
>USKH01000016.1 GCA_900555125.1 uncultured Clostridium sp. | reverse complement strand
TCTCGACGTCGATCTCGAAAAGCTTGTGGACAGAATAACCGGCAGACGCGTTTGCGAAAAATGCGGCGAAAGCTATCATGTTTCGACCAAAAAAGACGATAATTGCGAAAAATGCGACGGTAAACTTATTCAGAGAGCGGACGACACGGAAGAAACTGTCAAGTCGCGCCTTAACGTTTACAAAAACGAAACGGCGCCGCTCATCGAATTTTACAAAAAACAAGGCGTGCTCGTAAACGTTGACGGTATGCAGACTATCGACGAAGTATATCAGGCAATTCTCGAGGCGCTTAAAGACTAATGATCACGATAAAAAACAGTCACGAGCAGGCGCGCATGCGCGAAGCGGGCAAGATAGTGGGCGACACGCTCAGGTTCATTGAGCCGTACGTTAAGCCCGGCGTTACTACCGCCGAACTCGATCAACTGATGGAAAACTTCATCAGAAGCAGAGGAGCGGTGCCAAACTTCAAGCATTTGTACGGATTTCCGGCAACCGCCTGTATCTCCATCGACGAGGAAGTCGTACACGGCGTTCCTTCCGAACGCGTATTGCGCGAAGGCGAAATAGTCAGCGTGGACGTCGGAGCCAAAATCAAAGGTTTCAACGGCGACGCCGCCCGCACCTTCACCGTCGGAGAGGTTGACTTTGAAAAACGTAAACTGATAGAGGTGTGCCGCGAAAGCTTCTTTAAGGGAGCAGAACAGGTGCGCGTCGGAAAACGTCTGGGCGACGTTTCACACGCTATTCAGACGTACGTCGAAAGTTTCGGCTTCGGTATAGTTCGTTGTATGACCGGTCACGGAATAGGAAAAGCCTTACACGAAGACCCCGAAATTCCAAACTACGGAATAGCCGGTATAGGTCCCGTACTTAAAGAAGGTTATTGCCTGGCAATCGAGCCAATGATAACCGCCGGCAGTCCGGAAGTAAAGTTTGTCCCGGTAGACGACTGGGATGTGTGCGTTACCCGCGACGGACGCCCGAGTGCCCATTACGAGAACACGATTTTGATTTTATCCGATAAAATTGAGATTTTAACGCTATAATTTTGATTTTATTCGATAAAATTGAGATTTTTACCCCGCAAAACAGTTTACAAACGGTACAATTTTGTGGTATAATATCATTTGCGTGAAATTTGCGTTATCGAGATTATGCAACTACGGAGTAAATTATGCAGGTAGGTTACGTTGTAAAAAGCCTTAAAGGGCACGACACCGGAAGAGTTTATCTGGTTGTAGCCGTATTGAATGCCGACTTCGTGCTGCTTTCCGACGGCGAATACCGTAAGCTCGATAATCCCAAACAAAAGCGAATAAAACACGTTGAGTTGTTGTCGGACGGGATAATTCAAAACGTTAAGCTCGACAGCGACGTGCGAACCGCACTTAAACGGTTCAAATAATTTCGGATGTATTTGGAGGTCTTAAATGCCGAGAGAAGATAACATTGAAGTTGACGGAAAAGTCGTCGAGTGCCTGAGAAACGCTATGTTCAAGGTGCAGCTCGAAAACGGGCATATCGTCACTTGTACCATTTCGGGCAAAATAAGAATGCACTACATCAGAATACTCGAAGGAGATACCGTCAAAATCGAAATGTCGCCTTACGACATTACGAAAGGACGTATTACTTACAGAAACAAGAATTAAGGAGAACATTATGAAAGTCAGATCTTCAGTTAAGCCCATGTGCGATAAGTGCAAAGTAATCAAGCGCCATGGCAAAGTAATGGTTATTTGTTCCAAGTATCCCAACCACAAACAAAGACAAGGCTGATAAGCCTTTGTGTAATCGCCCCCGCAAGTCCTATTTCACAATAGGGCTATTGGCGTATGCGGGGGATTTTATGCGTTTTTCGGGTCGTTTTTATGCGTTTTACGCGGTTTAAGCGGCACGAAATTGCTAAAAATCACGCTTATATACACGGCGAAAATCGCCTATATATAATATAGAATGGCAAACCGGCGCAAAACAGCTTTTGACAGTCCCGTTTGCTAAATGCTTTTCCGATTTTAAGCACGCCGCAGGACCGAACCGAAGACGTCGGACAAAAAAGGAAAAGAAAAACACACGGCGTTTGTTCCCGTTAACGGAGAAAAGCGCGAATAAAAATCCAATATCGAAAAATACCGTTTCGGAAGGCGATAAGCCAACATTCCATGGCTTGCCGGAAAAAGCGTTTAAGATATGATAACACAAATATTTAAAGGAGTTAACAATGGCAAGAATAGCTGGTATTGATTTGCCCAGAGAGAAAAGGGTAGAGATCGGACTTACCTATATCTACGGTATCGGTCGCCCCTTGGCAAACAAGATTTTGGAAGCAACGAACGTCGATCCCGACATCCGCGTCAAAGATTTGACCGACGAACAGGAAAACGCGCTTCGTAGCTATATTGAAAAGCATGTGGTGACCGAAGGCGATCTTCACAGAGAAATCGCTCTCAACATCAAGAGACTTATGGAAATCGGCTGCTATCGCGGAGTAAGACATCGTAAAGGGCTTCCCGTTCGCGGTCAGAGCACCAAGCAGAACGCGCGTACGCGCAAGGGTCCGAAGCGCACCGTAGGTCGCGCCAAGAAGGCTGATAAGTAAGGAGACAGGTTACTATGGCAGTTAAGAAAACAGTAAAGAAGAGAATTACCAAAAACGTAGATAAAGGTCAGGTTCATATTCACGCGTCGTTCAACAACACGCTTATCACCTTTACCGACGAACAGGGTAACGCAATCGCGGCTTGCAGCGCAGGCGCGCTCGGATTCCGCGGTTCGAGAAAAAGCACTCCCTTTGCCGCTCAGCAGGCTTGCGAAAAGGCAGCTCTCGTGGCAAAAGAACACGGACTGCGCAGCGTGGAAGTTTTCGTCAAAGGCCCCGGCGCCGGACGCGAATCCACTATAAGAGCGCTGGAAACCGTAGGCATCGCAGTCACCGCGATCACCGACGTTTCGCCCATACCGCACAACGGTTGCAGACCGCCTAAGCGCAGAAGAGTATAAGGAGACATAACAAATGGCAAAATATACAGACGCATCCTGCAAACTTTGCAGAAGAGAAGGAATGAAGCTCTTTTTGAAGGGCGAAAGATGCACCAGCAAGAAATGCGCAATGGAATCCAGAGCATTTGCTCCCGGACAGCACGGAACTCTTCGCAAGAAATCTTCCGAATACAGCATTCAGCTGCGTGAAAAACAGAAAGCAAAACGCGCTTACGGTCTGCTCGAAAAACAGTTCCATGAGTATTATGAAGAAGCAGAACGCTTGCCCGGAGTTACCGGCGAGAACATGCTTTCGCTCATCGAACGCAGACTGGACAACGTCGTTTACAGAATGGGTATCGGCAGCTCGCGCGCACAGTCCCGTCAGATAGTAAATCACGGTCTCATCACCGTCAACGGCAAGACTGTGGACATCCCCAGCTATCAGACCAAACCCGGCGACGAAATCGCAGTTAAAGAAAACAAGAAGGAAACCAAAGTGGCAACCGAAATTCGCGGCGCGAAAATCGTAATGCCCAAATGGGTTGAATTCAACACCGACACTCTCGTAGGTAAGGTTCTTGACAAGCCTAAGCGCGAAGACGTCGATCTGACCATAAACGAACAGCTAATCATCGAGTTGTATTCCAAGTAATAATTTTCCACCCGGTATTATTTATATAAAAAGAATCTCTTGAAAAAAAGTTGTATTAAAAGGAGAACCAAAATATCATGATGGAAATCGAAACACCAAAAATTACTCTCGAAAACGATTCCGACAGCCGTAAGGGAAAATTCATCGTCGAACCGCTCGAACGCGGATACGGTATCACCCTTGGCAACGCTCTCCGCAGAGTTTTGCTTTCGGCACTCCCCGGCGCGGCAATCGTTGGTATACAGATAGAAGGCGTGCAACACGAATTCAGCACGATTAAAGGTGTCAAAGAGGACGTCGCGGAGATAATTCTCAACCTCAAGGGACTCAATCTCAAAGCCGACTATGCCGACAAGAGCATCGAAAAAGTACTGCACATCGAAAAGAAAACGCCCGGAATAGTTACCGCGAGAGATATCGAGAGAGATCCCGAGGTGGAAATCCTTAATCCTGATATGTATATCTGCACGATGGATGAGGGCGGCTCGCTGGTTATGGATATGACGGTAGGCTTCGGAAGAGGTTACGTCGTAGCCGCCAACAACAAAAACGAGTCCAAACCCATAGGATATATTCCGATCGATTCGATTTTTACGCCGGTCAAAGCCGCAAGCTACAGCGTCGAAACCACTCGCGTTGGTCAGAGCATCGACTATGACCGTCTGATCATCGAGGTTAAAACCGACGGATCTTTATCCGCGAAGGAAGTGTTGAGTCTTGCCGCAAAAGCGCTTGACGAGCACATTCTTCTGTTCGTCAATCTGTGCGACGCATTCAAGAATACAAACATTCTTACATGCACGGAAGGCGACACCAAAAAGAAAGTATTGGAAATGAGCATTGAAGATATGGATTTGTCCGTGCGCTCTTACAATTGCCTTAAGAGAGCAAACATCCATACCATAGAAGATTTAACTAAGAAATCCGAAGACGATATGTTGAAAGTTCGCAACCTGGGAAGAAAATCCCTCGACGAAGTTATCTCGAAACTGCACAGCTACGGCTTCGATTTCAAAGACAGCGAAGAATAGGAGGACTATATGGCAGTTCAGAGAAAACTCAGCAGACCCACCGATCAGCGTACGGCACTGCTTCGCGGACAGGTTACCGACCTGTTGTGGTACGGCAAAATCGAAACCACTTACGCGCGCGCCAAAGAAGTAAGCAAGATTGCCGAAAAGATTATCACCAAAGCAATCGATACTTATACCGACACTTATAAAAAGACCGAAACCCGCACCAACAAAAAAGGTCAGGAAATCAAGATCGAAATGGTAAACGACGGTCCCAAGAAGCTCGCCGCAAGAAGAGCAATCATGGGTAAGGTTTACGACAAACCCGAAATCCGCGGCGAAAAGGAAAAGAAAGCCGCTTTCGTCGAACGTACCAAGAATATCAAGCATCCCATTATCGAGAAGATATTCAACGAGTATGCACCCAAGTATGATCAGAGAGCGAAGGAGCTCGGTCAGGGCGGCGGTTATACCCGCGTTCTCAAGCTCGGTTTCCGTGCCGGCGACAGCGCAGAAGCCGCAATTGTCGAATTGGTGTAATAAAAAAAACCTGTCTTTAAAAGAATTTTTCAGATAAAGACGAAAAAACGGCTCCGACGTAATTCGGAGACAAAGAACAACGATATTTAGCTTTCGGCAAGGAATTTTTCGTAAGCGGGGCGGTAAAACAAAAAATACGTGCGTTATTTCGCAAAATTTCGCTATTATTTTTTAACAACCGCTTGACAGTATCGTTATTCTTTGCTATAATTTAGTATACGAATGTGGATAGTAATAGTTATGCGCATTTAAAAAAACTTGTAAGGAGTAAATCAATGAAAAATCAAGTTAACAAGAAAGTATCAAAGTTACTGATTGCCTTGTTGTCTTTGGTTATCATGAGCGTGGCTTGCGTATCTCTCGCAGCTTGCAACAAAGAATGTACCCATTCTAAGTTCAAACTCAGCGAAGACACCGCAACTTGCGTCGCGGGCGGCTTTATCACCCATACCTGCGAAGACTGCGGCTATGCTTATATGGAACCGACGCCGGCAAAAGGTCACGACTATGGTACCGCAGAAGTAGTTCCTGCTACTTGCACGACCGACGGTTATACCGTCAAGACCTGTAAAACTTGCGGTTTTGAAGAAAAATCCGACGTTACCAAAGCAACCGGACATCTTCACACCTCCGAAGTTGTCGTTGCAGCAACCTGCATCACCAACGGAAGCAAGAAAGTCGTTTGCCAGGATTGCGGCACTGTAGTAAGCGAAGAAACTTTGCTCGCTACCGGTCACGCATATGTTGACGAAGCGGTAGCCGCTACTTGCGGAGCCGACGGTTATACCCTCAGAACCTGCGCTACTTGCGGCGATATTCAGTACGTTAAGGGCGCACCCGCTACCGGTAATCATAATTACGTAGAAGTAAGCAGAATCGACGCTACTTGCAAAACCGCAGGTACCGTTCTTGAACGCTGCACCGTTTGCGATAAGGAAAAGACTACCCTTCTTCCCGTATCCGACGTACATACTTTCGGCGACATTACCAACGTCAGCGCTACTTGTCAGGAAGCTGCTCACAGAGAACAGACCTGCAAGATCTGCGGATATGTAGAAAAAACCGATTTCACCGGCGATATCGCTCCCCACGCATACAGCCTCATTTCCGAAACCAAAGCTACTTGCACTTCCAAGGGTGTAACCGTTCAGGAATGTGATGTCTGCGGAAAGAAGCAGATCACCGAAACCGACAAACTCGCTCACAAATATGGCGAAGAAGCTACCATCGTTGCCGCTACCTGCGAAAACGAGGGAAGCAAGTACTATACCTGCGAAGTTTGCGGTCACAAAGACGTAACCGAAACCTATGAAAAACTCGGACACGATTTCTCCGAAGTCGCAGCCGAAGTTCCCGCTACCTGCACCGCTGCAGGATTCAAGACCATGATGTGCTCGCGTTGCGGCAAGAATGGCGCTACCACCGTTTTGAACAAGCTCGATCACGAATATGACGAAGCTAAGAAAGTAGTAGTAGCCGCTACCTGCACCGCAGGCGGATACACTATGGAAACTTGCAAACTTTGCGGAAACCAGTTTACCACCGAAACAACCGAAGCAGCCGGTCACGATTGGGAAGCCACTCGCAGAACCGAAGCTACTTGCACGGCTGACGGTCAGGTTCTCTCCACCTGCAAAGCTTGCTCGGCTACTAAAATCGACGTTCTCGAAGCAACCGGACATCAGTACACCGATATGGTTAAGGAAGCTACCTGCACCGAAGGCGCTATGGCTTATCAGCTTTGCACCGTTTGCGGAGCTACCACCGAATATGTACCTGTCGAAGGTTCTGTCGCAACCGGTCACAACTTTGAAGTTGTTGTAGGCGCTACCTGCCAGGACAACGGCTATGAAGTCTGCGCAAACTGCGGAGAAAAACATACTCTCGATAAGATCGATCACACCTATGCTATCGCCGATTCTGTCTATGAAAAGGTTGATATCAACGTTTATTTCGCAGAAGGCGGCAAGTACGCTTATCTGCCCGAATATGCAAAGGAAAACATCCTTGCAATTTATGAAGGAATCAAAGAAGACACCGAAAAGCTTAACGAGTATTGCACCATAACTGCCGCAACCTGCACCGAAGGCGGAAGCATCAAGAAGATTTGCGACATGTGTAAGGTAAGATATACCGACGGCAATACTTCGGCTCTCGGACATAACTTCGGCGACGCTCAGGTCTCTCATTACGCTACCTGCTATGCCGAAGGATATACCGCTTGGGAATGCTCTCGTTGCCATTATCAGGCAGGCGCTACCGCAGCAGACATCAAGAGTGCTCCTGTATCCATCCTTGCTCACTGCATGACTATCGGCAGCGGCTCAAGCGAAAAGAAGATTTACGCTAAATACGTTGCCGACGTTCTGACTTACTATGAAGATGCAGCTTGCACTACGGACCTTACCATTGCTCAGTGTAACGTTCTCTACAAAAAAGGCGACGAAAAGTTCGTTTACTACTGTGACGAATGCGGCGCTATGGCTGACGCCGAAAACAAAGTCGCAACCGGCACCTATGCAACCGCAGGTGAATCTGCGTTCACCGGACGTTATGAAAAGCTTGGCGGCGTAACTCTTAAAGTTTATGCTACTACCGAAATCAAGGCAGACGCAGGAAGACTTGCCGCTGCCGCTCATGACTTCGAAAACGTTGCCGCTGTAATCGATCCCGACGAACTGATTATGTGCGGATATGTAAGCAAGAGCATCATTGCCTGCAAGAATTGCCATGGCAAAGACGGTGATTATGCCGCTTACAACCTTACCGAAGCTAAGCCCACCGAGGAAACTTATGTAAGACCCGGTGCCACTGTAGGCGAAGTAGTACCCGTTACGAAGTACGATACCACTTACACCGAACACTACGAGATGTATTCCTACAGAATGTACTATCATGAAGCTGTAGAAATTGCCGAAAGCGCAGCTTGCGTAACTCCTACCAAGTATGTTTATACTTGCGGAAGACACGCAATCCCCGGCGTTCAGGCTGAATGCTCGTACTATCTCGACATAACCGGATTGTCTTATCTCAATATTACCGAGGATCATCCGGAAAAATGCTTGCCGAAAGCAGTCGTTACCGATGAAACCGCTACCTATACCATGGTAGAAAAAGCTACTGCCGGATACATCAAAGCTTGTGCAGACGCTTATCTCGCAGCTCTTACCGAAGCCGGCGAAACCGAAAAGGCCGATGAGTTTGCAGCTCGCGAATATGACGTTTTGTGGGACGAAACCTTCGAAGAAGACAAGTACAACGTGTTTGTCGCTAAGGATCCTGCAGGTCATAAGTTTGAAACCGAGTACGTTATCGTTTCCTTCACCGAAAACGAAGACGGAACCTTCAAGTACACCGATAGAGATTGCAAGGCAGCTAAACTTATCGTTCTGACAAAGTGCTCTGTCTGCCATAAGTACAACTATATCAACGACGCTAACAACACCGACGGTATCGGCGCAACCGATAAGATTCAGAATAACGGTGAAAACGACAAGCTCGTCAACAACGAAAACGCAATTGCAAACGTTGCTCACGGCGTAGCTGTTACCGACGAACACGGCAACCTTGTTGTCGAAAACGGTAAGTTCACCTGGGCTAACGTTGCCTATGTCAATGAATTTAACGTTTCCTGCGGTGCAGATGATGCCGGTGCTGTTGCATATGCTTACAATCCCAGTGCTTGTGCCGATGATTGTACAGTAACGCACACTCACATCAAGAAGTGCGACGCATTCACTTGCGCTACCTGCGCCGAAAATGTTCTCACTCACCACGTATACGACGTACCTACTTCCGACTGCTACCATTCTCAGAACTGCGTATACTGCGGCATTCAGATTAAGGGTATCTCCCATAAAGAACCTGACATCACCTGCTACAGCGAAGTAAGCAACGACGGATACTATCATTGCACCATTTGCGACGCACCTATTAAGCTGCTCACACCGCACAATGTTGTTCTCGAAATCGTAACCGATGCTACCTGCACCGAAACCGGTCTTTGGAAAGCAAGCTGCTCTATCTGTGGACTTCAGATCACCAAAGAGTATCTCGAAGGACAGGAAGCTGCTGCTATCGAAGTAAAAGTTAAGGGACTCGGTGAAAACGCTGAATTTATGGCAAGCCACCTCGGTATCACGATTGGCTCGGATGGTGTTGCATCTCTCACCGCGGCTATGCTTGTTGAGCCCGCACTCGGACACAATTGGTCTGATGCTTGGGTAGATGATGAGCCCGCTACATGCGAAGCAACCGGCAAGAGATATCATCATTGCACCCGTTGCGATGCAAAAGATGAAACAACTGCAGAAGTTATTCCTGCACTCGGACATGATTGGACCACCGCTGAAGAAGTTAAAGAACTTGGCGAAGAATTCTACAAAGATTCCAACTGCACCGAAGAAGGATACTACTACATCAACTGCAAGAGATGTGACGCTTGGAAGTCCGCTACCGCAGACGCTGCTGTTGCAAATAAAGAAGACGCAAAAGTTATCATTGCTGCAAAGGGTCATACCTATCCTAACGAAGGAGCTTATAATGTAGTTACCGCTGCAACTTGCGTAAACAAGGGCTCCGAACACAGAATCTGCTCTGTTTGCGAATATGAAGACGTTCGTGAAATCGCTGCACTCGGACATAATTTCTCGCTTGAAATCGTTAAGGTTGACGCAGAGGGTGCATCTGTAAAAGCCGACTGTACGCTCGGATATGTCGTTAAGGCATTCAAGTGCGCACACGAAGGTTGCGACATCGACTCTAAGTACATCTACGAAGAAAACAATAATATTCCCAAGGCGGTTATCTATCAGCGTGACGTTGCTAAGTACCTCACCGATAAGGGAATTGCAATGACTAAAGATGTCGATAAAGACGGTAAACTTGACGCAACCGGGGCATATGACGGAAACTTCTACTATACTACCGCTAAAAACGGCTTGCTCGACTTTGAAGAAACCGAACACGTTCTTACCACCTTCGATATGGATCCCGGTCACTTGATCTATGAACTCAACGTATTTGTTGCTCCTTCCTATGACGAAGAAGGTAACGAAGTTCTTGGTTCTGCATACTGGCTGTGCAAAAACTGCGATGCGCGTGTTTACAAAAAGAACAGCGTAAGCTTCGAACAGTACAACGATCCGTCCGTCAACACCGATTGGCAGGCAAAGGTAGCTCCCTCGATTACCGAGATTAAAGTTACCGGTAGCATCGCTCTCGATACTGTACTCACCAAGAGCATTTACTTCAATTCTACTCCCAACGGATTTGAATTCAAGGATGACGCTAAGCTTGACGAAGTAGTCGGAATGATCTACAATAAGCTTCATGAAAAATTGGCAGCTGAAACAACTCTCATGATGGTTTCTATCAACGGAAGTGCTAATACTACTCTTAATTTTGCCGATGAAACTGCTGTTAAAACCGCATTGAAGAACTTACTTACTGCCGCAACGATAACCACCGAAATCAACGTTATCATTGCGAAATAAGTAAACTACTAAAAACCTAATAAGTTGTTCCCGCCGGAGGACATGCGCCTCCGGTGCGGACACTTTTTAAGTGCATATAGCTATTGCTATTACATTCGATTATTCGGTTCTATGCGAATAGAAGTGATTAAAGCATAACTATTACAAAGAAAAGTGTTCCCTTTGGTATAGGGGGACATTTTTCTTTTTAAACACTATTTTCAACCTTATCAACGGTCATTACTGCCAGATTGTTTCTTGATAAAAAGTGTAAATCCTTTTGTATTGTAAGGCAGATAGGCATGAGGATTCAGGTTGTTGGCAGAGAGCATCGATTTTTTTACATTTAATTACCGGTCGGTGGCGGCATTGTCTTTCGGCGGTAACTCTGCGATAACGGTTGTTTGTCCGTTTCTCTGTTGAAGTTTTTTTGAAAAAACATTAAAATCACCATATGGTTTAGTATATTGAGCCATACAATGTCAACCTTGTCTAAGTTTATTTTAATTGTGATTTATTTCCGGTGCTTTTATATTGACTTTTTTAACTGTATGCGGTATAATTATTATAATAAGCAGTTTATAGTGTCAGATCTTGTCATAATCGGCAAAGGTTATGTATGACAAATATGTTTTTTGCCTGTGATAATATAAAAAGTGCCTTTAAAAAACAAAAGGACCCGAAAACGAGTCCTTTGCGCACACATCGTATGCACCGCTTGCGCGGCAGGTTGAAAAAACTTTATTTGAACTAATGGTGTAATTTTAAATGGTAGTCAACCATTTCATAAATATAATATCACAAAAAAAAGGAGAAGTCAAGCAAATGAGAGAAAATTATTATGTGGGATTGGACATAGGCACCGATTCTGTGGGATGGGCGGTAACCGACCGACAGTACAACCTTCTTCGGGCAAAAGGGAAAGACATGTGGGGAGCATATCTTTTCGATCCGGCAAAAACGGCGGCGGAACGTCGCGGTTATCGCACGGCGAGAAGACGTACCGCTCGTGTTCGTCAGAGAATAAAGCTTTTACAGGAGCTTTTCGCACCCGAAGTCTATGCTGTCGATCCGGCGTTTTTCATTCGTATGGAGCAGAGCAAGTTTGTAGAAACCGATAAAACGATTGACGGTAAAGACGCGATTTTCCATGACGAGGCGTTCGGTGACAAAGAATTTTATAAAAAGTTTCCCACGATTTATCATTTGCGCGCGGCATTTCTCGACCCGCAACAAGCGCGCGGTATTACCGACGTGCGACTTTTGTATCTTGCCATTCACCACATAATCAAAAATCGCGGGCATTTTCTGTTTGAAGGGCAGAATATTACCGCAGGCGACACAGACTT
>USKH01000015.1 GCA_900555125.1 uncultured Clostridium sp. | reverse complement strand
GTCGTATGCAAAGTAACCCTGAGCGTACATATCGGTGTGATCGCCGATAATCTTGATGCTGTTCTTGTTTGCGCCGACAGTACCGTCCGAGCCCAGTCCGTAGAACTTGCAACGGCTGGTGCCTGCGGGCGAAGCGTTGACAAATTCGTCGAGGGGCAGCGAATGTCCGGTTACGTCGTCGGTGATACCCACGGTGAAGTGGTTTTTGGGCGTAGCGGCGGAAAGATTTTTGTAGATTGCGTTAACCATGGTGGGGTTGAACTCTTTGGAGCCCAAACCGTATCTGCCGCCAACGACCTTGATGCCCGTTCTGCCTGCTTCGGCAAGAGCTGCGCAAACGTCGAGGTAAAGAGGTTCGCCGATAGAGCCGGCTTCCTTGGTTCTGTCCATAACGGCAATGGTCTTTACGGTTGCGGGGATAGCGTCCACGAAATCTTTTACCGAGAAAGGACGATACAGTCTTACTTTCAAAAGACCTACTTTTTCGCCCTTAGCGGTGAGATAGTCAACAGTTTCTTCTGCGGCTTCGCAGCCCGAACCCATCATGACGATAAGCTTGTCCGCGTCGGGTGCGCCGTAGTACTGATAAAGCTCGTACTTTCTGCCGGTGAGAGCGGTAACTTTTTCCATCATGGTCTTTACGATGCCGGGAACGGCTTCATAATACTTGTTGCAAGCTTCGCGGTTCTGGAAGAAAATATCGCCGTTCTGAGCGGTACCCATCTGAACGGGGTGTTCGGGGTTGAGCGCACGTGCCTTGAACGCCTTGATGTCGTCCATGTCGACGAGAGGAAGAATATCTTCGTAGTCGATTCCGTCGATCTTGGAAATTTCGTGACTGGTTCTGAAACCGTCAAAGAAATGAAGGAAAGGAACTCTCGACTTAAGCGTGGACAGATGAGCTACGAGTGCCAGGTCCATAGCTTCCTGAACGGAGTTGGACGCAAGCATTGCAAAACCGGTCTGGCGGCATGCCATAACGTCGGAGTGATCGCCGAAAATGTTGAGAGCGTGGCTTGCGACGCATCTTGCGCTGACGTGGAATACGCAGGGCAAAAGCTCGCCGGCTATTTTGTACATATTGGGGATCATGAGCAGCAAGCCCTGGCTTGCGGTGTAGGTAGTGGTAAGCGCGCCTGCTACCAGCGAGCCGTGAACGGCGCCTGCGGCACCTGCTTCGGATTCCATTTCCGCGATACGCAGCGGCTGTCCGAACATGTTTACTCTTCCCTGAGTAGCCCATTCGTCGGCATATTCTGCCATAGGCGAGGAAGGAGTAATGGGGTAAATCGCAGCGACTTCGCTGAACGCGTAAGCGATATGCGAAGCGGCGGTATTACCGTCGATTGTCATTTTCTTCATAGAAAACCTCCGTAAATAATATATAAACTCAAGGCGCCCGCGCTCTTATTCCGGGATTAAACCGAGACCGCGTAAGCGCACAATAATATTATAGTTAATTTAAGAAAAATAGTCAATAAAATAAGGGCTTTTAGTCAATTTTTTTCCGTATTTCGCCTGTATTTTGCAACAAAAAAGCGTTCTTTCCGATTGGGAAAGAACGCTGCGGAGAAAAATATAAAGCATAGTAAAAAGGTAGGAAAAAGAGAGACTGCCCGAAAGGTCATTTTTCGTTCTGTTCTTTATCGGGTTCGTCGATGCGTACGGACGGCATATTGATTTTGAAAAACATGCCCGCAAATCTGCCGCCTATTATTATTGCCGAGCCTATGATAAACGCCAACGGCTCCCAAACGGAAGTGTACTGCGCAAGTAAAACATAGGTAATGGTTCCGACAAAGCAAGGAATAAGATACAGATACTTACGAAAAACGGTGGGAATTCTGTGTGCCAGAATATCTCGGAAAATTCCGCCGCAACAGCTGGAAAAGCAACCGATTACGGCAAGCATAAGCGCGCTGAAGCCGTGTCCGGTTTCCATCGCCATTTTCGCTCCGACAATGGAGAAAGGGGCTATGCCTATTGCGTCCATAACGTTTATCGTAAGGTTAAACGCCTCGCTTTTAACGCCCTGCTTAAACGGCTTGAAAAGCGCGATCGCCACCATAAGAAGAATGGAAACGCCGGTTGCAATCGCAACATACACAAGATAAAACGGGTCGTTGAAAAGGTGGGGAGGAATGTGCCCTATCACGAGGTCGCGCAGCACTCCGCCTCCGAGTGCGGTAACGTTTGCGAGAATAACCGCGCCGACGATGTCCATTTTATTCTGTAGAGCAACCATCGTGCCGGACATCGCAAAGCCTATTATGCCTATTATTTCAAAAATTGTTTGCGTAGTACTCATTTGTCGAAAGCGAAAAAATATCAGCGGTTTTTAAGTTTTTGTTGACTCAGCCACACGTTCATTACGAATTTGTGCGGAAGAATTTTGGTAAGGAAACACTGGAATCGCGCGTACGAGCCGTAAATGCTTATTTCTTTGCCTCTGGCAACGTCCTTGTACGCTTTGTCCACAACTTTTTCGGGATCGTACAAAACTGCATATTTTTTGACGATAACGTCTTTATCGTCCTTGTTTATCGCGCGGTCGAAAAACGCCGTTTTGGTCCAGAACGGGCATATTGCGGTAACGCTTATTTTACGCGATTTAAGCTCTCTGTTCAGCGCGCGGGAGAAGAAGAGAACATAACTTTTCGTAGCAGCATAAACGTTGATGTACGGAATGGGCTGATATGCCGCAACCGACGCCACGTTTACTATTTTCGCGCCCTCGTGCATATATGGGAGCGTAAGCTGCGTCATGGCGGTAAGCGCCTTGCAGTTTATGTCAATCATATTGAGGTTGTCCTGCATGGGAGTGTCGCAAAACGCCGCAAATTTGCCGAATCCGCTGCAATTTACAAGCAAAGCGACGTCCGGGTTGTTTTCTTTAAGCGCGTTTATATACTCGAAATACGCGTTTGTGTCGCCGAGATCCATTGAAAAGATCTTCGCAGGTATTCCGCAGTTTTCCGCAGTCTCACTAAGCCTGTCGCGATTGCGCGCGATAAGCCACACTTCGTCAACCGAAAAATTATCTTTAAGTTTAAGGGCAAACTGCTTGCCCATACCGCTGCTTGCCCCTGTAATAACCGCTATTTTCATAAATATAAATCCTTTATTTTTTCTCTGTCTTGTCCGATTGTCCGGCAGGAAGTTTTTTTCTCTGATCCCACCACAGCATTTTTACGAGAATATACGCTGCGGCAACCACGATAAGAACGAGCGACTGAACCTGAGAGGGGGATATGCCGATGTCCGCGCCTCCGCGGTCATCGGCGCGCAGAAATTCGATGAAAAATCTGAATACCGAATAAACGGCAGCGTAAAGCGCAATCATATATCCGCGTTTTTCGGTTTTGAGAATAAGCAGCATAAATACCGCAAACGTTATAAAGCAGAACAACGCTTCAAACAGCTGAGTGGGATATCTTACCTGCCACACTCCGTCCACGGGATAATTTATTCCGAAAGGAGAATCGGTTACTTTGCCGTAGCAGCAACCGCCGAAAAAGCAGCCTATTCTTCCGAAACCGTGAGCTACGAGAATGACCACCGACGCAATGTCGCTGACAAGGGGGAATTCGTCGCGCACCGATCTGTTCTTACGAGGAATCGTGTACAAAAACGTGACAAGAATAAAAAATCCCACGCCGCCGATAAGACCGCCCATAAAAGTAATTCCGCCGCTCATCTTAAAGCCTTTGCCGGCAAAAAGATTTTTTGTGTCGTTAACGATGTTGGAGCCTTTGCCCGCCATAACGTTGTACAAGTCCTGAAAAACGTATGCGGAAATAAAGCCGACGACCACGGTAAGAATGGAAAGAAAGGAGTAAAAGTCGTACGCTTTGTCGCTCATTTTCAGACGCTTGCTAAGCAAACGAAAAATCACCGCGCCGATAATAAGACCGACCGCGATGCACACCGAGTACGTATAAATGGTGACTTTGCCACCGAATAAAGAAAATAATTTCGGATACATATCTAAATAATAGCACTAAATCGTGAAAATGTCAATGTTTTGGCGTGAAAAAATGATTAAACAGTCAATCGCAAATCAATAATTTCGCGGCAAACGATTGACAAAACGACACCGAATATTGTAAAATATACGCGGAGCTTTGTATTGCCCGAAAAAAGAGGAATTTACATGAACGATAATCTCGGCAGAGCGCGCGCACTTGCAAAAGTATCGCAGATTGCGCTGTCAGGCGAAGAACTGAATATTATTGAAAAACGGCTGCGCGACGTCGAAACTATTTTTCGCGATCTCGATATGGTCGAAACAAGTGAGTTTGCGCCCATGGACAGGGCTTGCGACAGCGTTAACGTGTTGCGCGAGAAAGAGCTTTTGTCGCCGGCGGATTGCGCGGGTATCATGAAAAACGCACCCGAACGTGACCGTGGCTGTTTTGTCGTCCCCAGAGTGGTGGAGTAGACGACATGGAAACACACAATCTCACGCTTTCCGCGCTTCGGGACAAAATCGGCAATAAAGAAATTTCCGCAGTCGAAGTCGTAAAAGCGTACAAAAACAGAATAGAAGAACAAAAAGATTTAAACGCCGTCATAACAACCGATTTTGACAATGCGTTATGCCAAGCCGAAAAAATCGACAAAGATATCGCGGCGGGAAAACCGCTTTTGCCGCTGTCCGGCGTTCCGATAATATTAAAGGACAATATTTCGGTCAAGGACGTCCGCATGACGTGTGCAAGTAAATTTCTCGCAAACTACGTTCCGCCTTTTGACGCAACAGTAACAAAGCGGCTTAAAGACGCAGGCGCGATAATAATAGCCAAGTCCAATATGGACGAATTTGCCATGGGAGCAAAAAACACCAATTCGGCATTCGGAGCGGTCAAAAATCCGCTGGACAAAACGCGCGTGCCGGGCGGGAGCAGCGGAGGCAGCGCGACGTGCGTTGCCGCAGGACTGTGCGCGGCGGCACTCGGAACGGACACCGGAGGAAGTATACGCCAGCCGTCTGCTTTCTGCGGCGTCGTGGGCATAAAACCGACGTACGGAGCGGTAAGTCGTTTCGGCGTAACCGCATTCGCCTCGTCGCTCGATCAGGTCGGCCCGATCACCAAAACGGCAAAGGATAATGCCGTTATGCTGGGCGTCATTGCAGGCAGAGATGAACGTGATTGCACTTCTCTTGACTCGAAATCCGATTATTTAAGCGAAAAACCGCGTATAAACGGAAGAAAAATATGCGTTATAAAGCAGATTTTCTCTTCGCCGCTGCTAAGCGAAGAAGTAAAGTTCGCATTTGAAAATCAAATAAAAAATCTTTGTTCGCTCGGAGCGGAAATCGAGTATGCGGACATGCCCTCGTTTAATGCCGGAATAGCAACCTATTTTGCTATTTCCACTGCGGAAGCGGCAAGCAACCTGTCCCGATTCGACGGAATAAGGTACGGCGTCCGTGCAAACGGAAAAGACGTCGGCGAGGTAATTAGCAACTCGCGAGGGCGTGGATTCGGACCGGAAGTAAAAAAACGCATTATTACGGGAAACATGGTGCTTTGCGGCGAAAATTATCAAAAATATTACCTTAAAGCCATGAAAATGCGCGCCCGCATAAGAGCGGAACTCGAAAGCGTTCTGTCGGGCTGCGACTTTGCGATAACGCCAACTGCACCCGTTACCGCGCTCCCGTTCGACTATAAATCCGAAAATCTTTATGAGGAATATTACGGCGACATGTTCACGGTTATCGCCAATATAAGCGGAAATCCCGCGCTGAGCATTCCGATGAAAACCGGCGGAATTCTGCCCGCCGGACTTCAACTAATCGGCAGTCGACTGGACGAAAAAACGCTGTATTCGGCGGCAATCGCAATCGAGGAGGCAAAACTATGAACGATTATATCGTGTCGATAGGACTCGAAGTGCATTGCGAGCTGAAAACAAAAACCAAACTGCTTTGCTCGTGTAAAAACGAATTCGGCGGCGAACCCAACACCCGCGTTTGCCCCGTGTGCGCGGCGCTTCCGGGAGCTATGCCTTCTTTAAGCCGTGAAGCCGTTGACCTTGCGATAAAGGCAGGACTTGCGCTCGGCTGCGAAATTCAGAAGTTTTGCAAGTGGGACAGAAAAAACTTTTTCTACCCCGACTCGCCCAAAGCCTGGCAAACCACGCAGGCGGAATTGCCGCTCATTAAAGGCGGCGTCGTGGAATTCGACCTGGGCGGCGAGAAAAAAACTGTGCGTATAAACCGCATTCACCTCGAAGAAGACGCCGGAAAACTTATTCACGAGGGAAACAAAACATTTATCGATCTCAACAGGTGCGGCGTTCCGCTTATCGAAATAGTCACCGAACCCGATCTTCATTCTCCCGAGGAAACGGTTGCTTTTCTGGAAGAATTGAAGCGCGAAATAAGCTATTCGGGAGTGTCCGACGTAAAAATGCAGGAAGGATCGCTGCGCGTGGACGTCAATCTGTCGGTAGCAAAAAAAGGCGAAAATATCGGCGAGCGCACCGAAACCAAAAATCTCAACTCGTTTTCCGCGGTTAAACGCTCGTGCGAATACGAAGCGAAACGTCAGGCAGACGTACTTGAACACGGCGGTAAAATATTCCGTGAAACGCGTCGCTGGGACGACGTAAAAGGCGAAGGTTACGTAATGCGCGGCAAAGAGGATATGGACGACTATCGCTATTTCACCGAACCCGATTTGCAGCCGGTTGTTCTGTCCGACGAATATATCGAAAATCTCGCTTTAAGTTTGCCTGAAAGCGCAAAAAAGCGCGTACGCCGCTATATCGAACAATTTAACCTACCCGAATACGACGCGAAAGTTCTGACTGCCGACAAGCAGATAAGCGACCTTTACGACGACGTCGTCGGACGCGGAGCAGACCCCAAAAAAGCGTCCAACTTCATAATGGGCAGCATAATGCGACTTATGAAGGAAAACGACGGAAAAATATGCGTAAACGCCTCTCAGATCGCGCTGCTTCTTAATCTTGTTGCCGAAGGACGGATAAGCCTGTCGACGGCGAAAGACATAGTTTTGCCGGCAATTGCAAGCGATAACGACAATCCGTTGGAAATAGCCGAAAAAAAAGGCGTTTTGCAGATAAACGACCTGAATGCGGCAGAAGAACTTGTGGACAAAGTGTTGTCCGAAAACAAAAAAGCGGTAGACGATTATGTCGCCGGAAACAAAAAAGTAATATCGTTTCTTACGGGAGCGGTAATGAAAGCCTCCGGGGGCAGGTTCAGTCCCGGACTCGTAAGCAAAACAATTATTAAAAAATTAAACCAGAAGGAGTAAAACAATGAAAGTTTATCGTACTGAATTTCCCAATCCGCAGTTCGAGCGCGAAAATTGGCTGTGCCTCAACGGCGAATGGGAATTTGAAATAGACAACGCCAAAGTAGGTAAAGAAAAAGGCTATCAGAACCGTCCCTCGCTCGATGGTAAAATCAACGTGCCTTTCGCGCCCGAAAGCGAACTCAGCGGAGTCGGCAACACCGACTTTATGTTTGTCGTATGGTACAGAAAGGAAGTTACTCTTCCCGAGAGCATGAATGGTAAGCGCGTGTTCCTGCACTTCGGTGCTGTCGATCACGAAGCAACCGTGTTCGTAAACGGAAAGAAGGTTGGCTATCACATGGGCGGTTTTGTTCCGTTCAGCGTCGAAGTTACCGAATTCGGCGACAACTTCACTGTAGTCGTATGCGCCGAGGACGACACGACGACTGCAATCGGCCACGGCAAGCAGTGCCCCAGCCTCAACAGTTACGGTTGCTACTACACCCGCACCACCGGCATCTGGCAGAGCGTGTGGCTGGAAGCGGTTGGCGAGCGTTATATCGAAAACTTCCGTGTAACGCCTATGATCGACTCCAAAGAGGCGGTTATAGAAGTAGAGGCGAAGGACTGCTACGGCGCCGAAATAGTCGCCGAAGCGTTCTATGAGGGTAAAAAGCAGGGCGAAACACGCTTTAAAATAACCGACGGTTGCACGATTTCCGCTATTAAGCTCGACGAACTGCATTTGTGGGAACTTGGCAAAGGCAGACTTTACGACCTTACGATAAAAATGATTTACAACGGCAAAGTCACCGATGAAGTTAAATCGTATTTCGGAATGCGCTCGGTTATGTTCGACGGAATGAAATTCCTGCTCAACGGCAAGTCGGTATTCGGCAGATTCGTACTCGACCAGGGCTTCTATCAGGACGGAATTTTCACCGCACCCGATACCGACAGATTTATTCAGGATATCAAAATTTCCATGGATATGGGATTCAACGGCGCACGTCTGCATCAGAAGATTTTCGAACCTCTCGCACTTTACTACTGTGATAAAATGGGCTATATGGTATGGGACGAATATCCCAGCTGGGGGCTTGATCGCCACAGCTTCGAATGCGTAAACCAGTATCTCTACGAATGGATGGAATGCGTAAAGCGCGACTACAACCACCCGTCGATAATCGGATGGTGCGTGCTTAACGAAGTGTGGGACCGCGATCGTAAGCGTATCAACGACGAAGCGATTAAAATAGGTTACTGGGCGACAAAATGGTATGATAAGTCCCGTCCCGTAATCGACACCAGCGGAGGATTCCATATCGTTACCGATACGTTTGACGTTCATGACTACGAAGGAAATCTCGAAAAGTTTGCCGAAAAGTACGAAAAAGGTCAGTTTGTCACTTTTGACAATGTTCAAAAGTACGAAGGTCAGCCCTATTGGCTCAGCGAATACGGCGGAATCAAATATATCCCGTTCGGCGACAGAGAGCAGGGAAGCTGGGGCTACGGCGACGCCGCTAAAACCGAAGAAGAATTTTTGCAGCGCTATTGCGGCATAACCGCTTCTATCATGAAAAACCCCGATACGTGGGGCTTCTGCTACACGCAGATTTACGACGTAGAGCAGGAAGTAAACGGCTTGTACTCCTACGACAGAAAATGCAAGTTCTCCGAAGAAGGGGTAAAGCGTATACGTGAGTGCAACAGTGCCAAAGCCGCTATCGAAGACTGAATGACAACCGAATAAAAAACCTTGTCGCGATATAATTTCTGCGGCAAAAAAGAAAAGCGAGTTTGTAGTATTACAAGCCCGCTTTTCTTGTATAATAAAGATTAAAGCGAAAACATCACGGTAATGTCGGAAGAAATTTTATGAATTTCAGCTTTACGCAAAGTGTTGGCGGGCATATAAAAAAACGATCGGGGCGTTTGCCTCGACCGTTCGGGTTTTTATCAGATTAGTCGTCGTATGCGCACAGAGCTTTGGTTCCTGCAAAAGCCGCGATGCCGGGCAACATGCTGAGCCATGCGCCGACGGTGCATACAGTCTGGGGGAACTGTCCCTCGGGATAAGCTTTACGGAAGTACGGCTCGAATCCCTTTGCAATGTAAACTTCGCCCAGTCTTATATTGATGCTGATGCTGTAAACGAAGGAAGCTACCCAAAGAAGAATTCCGAAGCCCATAATGATTGCGGTAATAAGCGAGAAATACTTTTTGTCGAAGTTGAACTTAATAATGCCGACGGCAGCAAGAAGAGTTGCGACACCGAACATAAAACCGCATCCGGCAACGGCAAACATAAGGATGAAAATAACCTTATAGAAGCCCGCAATATCGCCCGAACCGGCAAGGAAGCAGTCCCAACCCACACCGGTGGAGAAGTTTTTGGCAATCAGTTCGAGAGCGTTGGTGTCAACTTCGGTATTGAGGTCGATGTCCTTAGCCAGATACAAAAGACCCTGAAGAGTGTTAGGGCTGTTTGCAACGCCGTCTTTGCAGATATAGTAAGTGGAATAGTAGTAGTCGATGCACGGCAAGAAGAACACTCCGACGCACATAGCCATGCACAGAAGAGCAGCGTAGACATGTCTTTTTTTGTAGGGATACAAAATGGAGTTGTCCTGCAATTTCATGGTGCATATCAAAGAAATCATAAGCGATGCAAATCCGAATATCGCAATAAGGAAAGGAGCGGCTTTCATTTGCGATTCGACGCCCGTAAGCGACTTAAACGCAAACGATGCCCAGCTTCTCGCTTCGCTTGCAACGGTTGCGGCGTTTTTGGAAGTGAACACGTAAGAATTGAGGTGGTTGATGTACGGAACGTAGAAAAGAACGGTTGCAACAGTCGCAATAAAGAAAGAAACGTGCATGATATTGATAAATTTCTTTCCGAAGGACTTTTTGTGAACGTAGCTTTCAAATAAAGCAAAACCGTCGTAAACGGCAATAGCTACGGCAAGCAACAAAATAGCGTAGTTGAAAATAACGAGAGCGGCTTCGCTTCCCACGGGGGTAACGTTCCTGAAGGTAACGCTGGTGGTCGTGACGGAAGAGCCGGTTTCGGTAACTCCGTTGACCGGTGCGGATTTATAAAACGCTTTAAGTCCGAAGAACTGCCATCCGAGGTAAGTTACCGATTCGGCAACGGTTGCAGACTGATTGTCCGTATAAACTCCCAATACGACGTAGGGGAAACAAAGAGTAATCGCAAGCAGAACAAACAATGCAAGACCCGTGAAATAGATTATTCTTTCTTTCTTCAATGTACTACTCATAACAATCTCCTGATTAAATTTCAATAAGTACTCTATAATTATAATTGAAACGTTCGCCAATGTCAAGTTATTTGACAAACGATAACGCAAAAAATGAAAAATTTCACACTTTTGACATTATCAGCGTTTGAAAGGAAGAAAATCTTCGTCGTCGTTTTTATCATAGATAAAGTCGGTGCCGCCAAGACCTGCTCTGCCTATTGTGTCCGAGCCGTACTTGTTTCTTATTTTATCTATCGCTTTTTCCAGATTTTCGTTTTTAATATGTCTGTCGTCGTCGAACAGCGAAATCTGTCCGCCCGAATTTTCGGGAACGAGCGAAAAGACCGAAACGGTTATCGTTCGCAGCGGGTAATCTTCTTTCCACAGCGAACGCAGAAGAACACGGGCTTCTTTTTCTATGTCGCGCCCCGCAAGAACGGGGTAGTCAAGTTTTTTTTGCATGGAAACGTGCGAATGAACGTTTTCTCCACTGCGAATGCTTAAGTGAATCCCGTATCCGCGCACGCCCGTTTTCCGCATTCTGGCAGCCACCTTTTCGGACAGGTATGCGATTAAAATATCCGCTTCCTCGTATATTTTCAAATCGCGGGTTGCCGTCATACCGTGTCCCACGCTCTCGGTTTTTCTTTTTTTGACGTACTCGCGTACCGGCTCGTCATCCAGACCAAGCGCGTTGTTTTTCATTTTTGCGCCGTTTATTCCGAAATGCGCCTTAAGAACGGAAACGTCGGCTTTTGCAAGATCACCGATAGTCAGAATGTTCAGCTTGCGAAGAGTTGCCGTCGTCTGACGTCCTATCATAAGCATGTCCGAAACGGGTAATCCCCATATTTTTTCGCGGAAATTTAGCGAAGAAATAATCGTCGTGCCGTCGGGCTTTTTCATATCGCTGCCCAGTTTTGCAAAAACTTTATTAAAGCTTACGCCCACAGAAACTGTAAGAGATGTTTCTTTTTTAACCGTTTCTCGTATGATATCGGCAAGCTTTACGCCCGACCCGTATTGTTTTTCCGCTCCGGTGCAGTCCAGCCAGCACTCGTCCGGGCCGAACGGTTCGACTTTATCGGTAAATTTCGTGTAAATATCGAATACGCGCGCAGAATATTCCGAATAGTGCGAAAAATGAGGCGGAACGCATTTAAGCCGAGGCTCTTTCTGCATTGCCTGCCATATAACATCGCCCGTTTTTATCCCGGCTTTTTTGGCAAGCTCGTTTTTTGCGAGAATGACTCCGTGACGCTTTTCGGGGTTGCCGGAAACGGCAAGCGGAACGTCTTTCAGCGCAGGATTGAGCGCACATTCCACCGACGCGTAAAAATTATTCAGATCACAGTGTAAAATCAATCTTTCCATTTATTTCATTATATCACATAAATCGTCATAGTCAAACGCAGCGGTCAAAATTTTCCGGTAAAAAATGTTTTTCTCGGTTCGCGTCGAACGAAAGCGACTGTTTTCTTGAC
>USKH01000014.1 GCA_900555125.1 uncultured Clostridium sp. | reverse complement strand
GACCAACCTTGATTTACTGATTTACTTAACACAAAAGTTTTTTGCCTACTTTTTTTCAAAAAAGTAGGTTAGTTGTAAAGGGCGATGAATATTCCGAGATAGGTTGCAAATCCCACCCACAGCATAAACGGAATATTAAGCCACGCCGCGGTTTTGCAGTAGAAAAAGTCGAGAACGATCACTCCCGTTATGCATGCAAAAATAAGCGTAGAAACGATGAAAGCAAGCGTTTTTAAGTCCAGCGTAAAAAACACGAAGCTCCATGCAAAGCTTAACACTACGCCGATAAGCCACAAAACGAGCGAAGCGGTTTTAATAGGTTTTTTATCGCCTTCCGCAGATGCGTTAAGCATGAGATACATGCTCGTTCCGGTAAGAAAGTATAAAACCGGCCACACTATCGCAAACGTCAGATCGGGCGGAGTGAGAGGGGGACGAGTGTAGCCCTCGTAACCCGCATCTGCACCGCTCAGCAGTCCCGATAAAAAGCCCAGCCCCATCGTTCCGCCCACTGTGACGATATACCACAGAGCCGACGAAAAATTTAATTTTTTCATTGTGTTGGTCTTATTCATAAATAATCTCCTTTTAAGCGAGTATTGGTAATTTTCCGGATTTTATACCGCGCGTTACGCATTAAAGCGTAAAATCAATAAAACGGCGGACAAAACCACGAGATATACCGAAAAAATCGCCGGCGACAGCTTTTTATTAACGAACGACAAAAATTTCAATGCGGCAAGTCCGCTTAAAAACGCAGTGATAAGCCCGATTGTCAAAGGCAAAGCAGCTACGTTTTCGATAGGATGCGATATTATCTCGGCAATCGCGCCGGTAATTATTATCGGAACGGACAATAAAAACGAGTATTCCGAAGCTTCCTGCCTGTCACCTCCCGAAAACATGGCTGCGGAAATGGTCGTGCCGCTCCTCGATAGCCCGGGGATAACCGCAACGCCTTGCGATAAGCCAACTATCGCTGCCCGCATCCACGGATTACATTTTTTTGCCCGCAGCCTGTCGGAAAGCACTAAAAGCACCGCCGTCAAAGTGAAAAACAAAGGCAAAAGTCTGCCGTCCTGCATTTTGTCGGCGGCGTCGCGAAGAAGGAGAGCGACGGGTGCGGTGGCAACGGTGGAAATCAGCAGCAAAAACGTGGTTTTTTGCAGCGGTTTTTTCAAAAGAGATAAGATTTTTTTGCGATAGAAAACTATTACTGCCGCAAGAGTGGCAATATGAAAAACAAGCTCGGTTGCAAGCGACGGAGCAGTTCCCAGTAGCTTTGCCGCAAGTATCATATGTCCGGACGACGACACCGGTAAAAACTCGGTTAAACCCTGCACAAGGCCCATAATAAAACTTTGAAATATATCCATACGAAAGTTTATTCTTTTTATCGCAAAAATACCACATTCAAACCAAAATAATCCTAAAAGCTGTTAAATTACCTAAAAACGATTGCACTTTATCTCAAATTATGGTAAAATTGTAAAAAAGACTTGCGAACGCGGACGTATTACGTTTGCATGTCAAAAAAAGAGAGGTGCCGCATGAAAGAGTATAATCTTTCGCACGTAGACCCGTCTTTAAAAGACCTTGTGTATAAAGCGTGCGGGAAAATGGGACTTAAAATCGACGACTCCGAGGGTGTGAAGGTTTCGCTTGTCAAAGGCGATAAAGCAAGCATCGAGATAAAACCCGATGAAATAAACATTGCTTACGTTCACAAAAACGAGGCGTTTTACGGCTTGAAAATTATGGCCGTCAACGACAAAAAGAAAAACTTCAAAAAAGATATTTCCTGTGCATTTAAGCATTTCGGCGTTATGATGGACTGTTCGAGAAACGCCGTTCCGAGCGTCGAATTTCTGAAGAGTTATATTTTAAGCCTTGCGCTTATGGGTTATAACGAACTGCAGTTGTACACCGAGGATACTTACGAGGTGGAGGGCGAGCCGCTGTTCGGTTATATGAGGGGAAGATATACGGTTAAGGAGCTTCGCGAAATATCGGACTACGCCGCGCAATTCGACATAGAAGTTGTTCCATGTATTCAGACTTTGGCGCACGTCAACCAGTTGTTGCGCTGGAACAAATACGACGAGGTCCGCGATATAGACGATATTTTACTTGTCGGCGAAGAAAAGACGTACGAGCTTATCGATAAAATGTTTGCGTCGCTTTCAAAAGCGTTCACGTCGCGCCGTGTTCATATAGGAATGGACGAAGCGCACAATGTCGGAAGGGGTAAATACCTTGACAGACACGGCTATGAAGATACCGCTTCGATAATGAAAAAGCACCTCGAACGAGTGATCGCCATTGCCGAAAAATACGGATTCAAACCCATGATGTGGAGCGATATGTTCTTCCGTCCGCTCAACGGCGGCGGATATTATATCGGCGAAAACACCGCTCATATCACCGACGAAGTGCGTGATAGCGTTCCCGGTAATCTCGAACTCGTGTACTGGGACTACTATCAGGACGAAAAACGCGCTTACGATATAATGTTCGAGCGTCACGCCGAGTTCGGCAACAAAACCGTGTTTGCGGGCGGGGCATGGAAATGGACGGGATTTGCGCCCCGGAACCGTATAAGCTGCCATCGCACCGAGCTTGCGTTGGCTTCGGCAAAAGAACACGGAATAACCGACGTTTTCCTTACGATGTGGGGTGACGACGGAGCGGAATGCCCGTGGAATTCGGTGTTGCCCGCGCTTTCCTATTCTGCCGATCTTGCTTACGGCGATAAAGAACACGACGAGTATTTTGTTGTTCTCACCGGCATGGGATTCGACGACTTCTGTGCGCTGGATTTGCCCGATTCGGCAAAGAAAGGCGCGCTTAGCAAAACGCTTCTTTTCAACGACTGTTTTATGGGTCTTGTGGATACGTCTATAGAATATGAGGACAAAAACAAATTTAAGGACGCCGCCGCAAAGCTTAAAAAAATTGCTAAAAATTCCAGCTCGTACGCATATTTGTTCGATTGCTCGGCAAAATTGTGCGACGTACTTGCGACGAAGGTTACGCTTGGTAAACAAACGCGCGAGCTTTATATAAAAATGAAAAACGGCGATGAAAACACCGTAATCGTTTGCAAAAAAGAGCTTAAAAAACTGATCGCAAAAGGATATAAACCGCTTATCAGGCAACTCGAAACGTTCTATGCGGCATTTAAGGCGCAGTGGTACAGGGAAAACAAACCGTTCGGTTTTGAGGTTCAGGATGTTCGCATCGGTGGACTTATTCACAGAGTCAGACACTGCGCAAGCGATCTCGGTGATCTTATAAAAGGTAAAATATCTTCTATTCCCGAATTGGAAGAATATCTGCTTCCTGCAGACGTAACCAAATATTATCCGGACAGACACTGTTACGGCATGTCGGTTACGGCAAATAAATTGAGCTGACAAACGTATGATAAACATAGTATTGGTAGAGCCCGAAATTCCTCAGAATACAGGCAACGTCGCAAGAACTTGCGCCTGTACGGGCAGTCGTCTTCACCTTGTTCGTCCTTTCGGCTTCGAAATAAGCGATCGTACGGTTAAGCGTGCGGGGTTGGACTACTGGGACAAGGTGGACATAACTTATTACGACAGTCTTGCCGATTTTCTCGAAAAGCATAAAGAAGACAAACTTTTTTACCTTACCACTAAGGCGAAAAAGAGTATCTACGACGTCGCGGAATATCCGGATAATTGCTATTTGCTGTTTGGAAAGGAGACAAAGGGATTGCCCGAAAAACTCATCTATTCCGATTACGACAATGCCGTGCGTATTCCCATGATAGGCGAACTTCGCTCGCTTAATCTTGCAAATTCGGTCGCGATTGCACTGTATGAAACGCTTCGTTGCCATGATTTTTTCGGGAAAGATATTAAAATAGAAAAGTAATTTATTACCTGATGGGATAAATACCGTGATGTGAATGTTTCGTCGCGGTATTTTTTTGTGCGTTTGGCAAATTACTTCGTAAAGCGTAGGATTGTGTGGGAATTTGTGTGGGGACGAATGATTGCCTGAATTTCTCTTGAAAAATCCTGAAATAATTTAAAGATATCGGATAAACATATATAAATACGCTTGACATTGTATATCATGGGTGATATAATAATCCCGTGCATTGTTATTAATCTTATGAAAACATTGACAGATAGGTTAATAGCTGTTGTTTACTATAATTATCGGCAATTATACGTTGTATTAGGGGGAAGAAATAAGGTATAATTGCTTGTAACGGGGAATATTTTAGCCGGTTAAGTTTATATAAAACTGCTGGAAATAAAATATTAAATATATACTCAGGAGAAAGAACATGAGAGAACGAGAAGTAAAGGCAAGAGTAAAGCTACTGATGATCTCGATGGGGCTGCGACCGGACCGACGCGGCTTTGTGCTTATAGCGGAAGCTATAACCGAGCAAGCAGTAAAGGGCTTGACTATGAAAAGCGTATACGAGCGTCTTGGCAGGAAACTGAACCAAACCCGCGGATGCATGGAACGCAGCATGAGATTGTGCATAAACGACCTAAACGTGGGTGCGTTTGCGCATCAGATGAATGAGCTAACGGGATTCAGGGTAGTTACCGAAAACATGAAACTGAGCTGTAACGCGTTTGTGGGAATGATGGCAGAAGTAATAAGCATAGTGTACGGAATAGAAAACGACGAGATGTGCATTGAGAGCGACATTCCGCCTGAAGAGAAGTAAACATCCTACCTATAAGAACTGAAATGTCATAATTGTAAAAAAACACCAATCAAAGCAAAAAAGAGTCGCACGACAAAGCCAAAAGAACCGAAGGCTTATCCGTGCGGCTTTTTTGTATATTGTGAGTTTTTCGGGAAGACATTGAAAACAACACGCCGAAAAAAGAGCCGGACATTTTTCTTTTTTAGTTTATATTTTTTTAAAGTTGTATGGCCATTGGACTTTTTTCCGACAGGTCTTGTGCTTGAAGAGACTAAAACAACATACAAAAAAAATCGCGAACAAAAAAGTTCTCGTAAAAATGACCGTGAGGAGCAATGTTGACATACAGAGTTCATGGAAAAACGCTTAATATGGAGATAAACAACCCCGCGAAAGTAGCAGGAGCGACCTTGCGCAAAAGGAAAAGAGAATAGGTGCGAAAAATCGAGGGGGGGGACAACAACAAAGGAGAGAAACGACATGAAGTAGCGCAAAAGAGAGAAAAACAGGCAAAACACAAACGAAAAAGGAGAGAAAGATGAAATTTATCAACATGAAAGCGGCATATCCTTGTCGCTACAAAATTAAAGAAGAAGGACAAGACGATCGCGTGGTGACTCTGTATGACGAGGGCGGAACAACGAGCGTGGGAACGGTTTTGTCTGCCGATACGCTCAATGCGGCGTTTGCAGACAAAATGGACAAAATCAACATTTGGGAAGGTGTAGAAGAGAAAAATTCGGTTATTTCAATGAAGTATCCGTATGTGCCGGTGTTTTGCGATAACGTAAAGGCGGATGAAGATTGCAAAACTTCGGATGGTTTAGACGTGTACGAGGTTTCCGAAAACGAGTGGAAAATCAACAAAAAGGCAGGCGCGGCAGCCGAAAGCGGACGCAAATACATGATAAATCTCGACTGCGAAGAAGCAAAGTATTCGGTTGCAAAAATCGCTTTTGCGGCAAGCGAAATCGAAAAAGCCGGCGACGGCGACGCGTTTATCGTGATTAAATTCGCGGCGGAAAACGATTCGGACAGCGTTGAAGTCAAGATAAACGCCGACGATTGTTCGGCTATCGTCGGCAAAGCGAGCGAAGAAAACAAAACGGTGTTTTCGATGCAACGCCGCTCGAGCGACAAGAAAACGGACGCGGATTGGGTTGTTTCGCTTGCTAAAACCGAAACGTATATCGGCGTTAAATACGCGCTTGACGTAATCCACGAAGGGAAAGAGTATTTCGGCTCGGTAACGGCGTCGAAAAATCAGCCCGAACAGGCGTATTCGCTTAAAATAGGAAGCGAAAACTGCGTATTCGGCATTATCAAAAACTACATATTTGACTAAAAAACAAAAGAAACAGGAGAAAAATCATGAATAAAATCATTTTTACAGACAGAAAACCCGCAAATAACAACAAGTACATTCTTATAGAAAGCAATAACGAAACGCATGTTACCATAGAACCGGATTTCGAGATCACGGAAGAGGGAACGCCGCTTAACGCCGAAACGCTTAACACTGCGTTTGCAGAAAAACAGGACGTGCTTACCGCCGGCGAGGGCATATCCATCGAAAACGGCAAAATATCGGCAAGTCCGGATTTCAGCCCGTTTGTCGAAAACATATCCGCCGCCGATTACAACGCGGACTATAAAAATTGGCAGGCAAAGGCGAGAAACGCTGCTGATATAGGCTACGGCATTCATTATCACGTGTACACCGACTGCTATTACGACAGTTTCAGCGTGGAGTTCACGCTTGAAAAAATGCACTTCACTGCGTCGGATACCGATCCCACAGCTATGGTTCGCTGGAATTCGGGCCCTGTAAGACAGTTTGCGCTCGTTCATTTCAAGCGCGACCGAATTAACGTAGTGTCGGCGGCGTGGAAGAACCTGGGCGCGGCTACTCCGTCGGTTCCGAGAGTTGCCGAGGGCAATAATGTTCGCGTTCGTTTTATTCGCATGAAGAATACGGACGGCACGTATAATTTCGTATTCTTTATGAACGGCAACAAGGTGGGCGAAATCAAAAACGTGGCGGATATCAACGTGGGAGAAATAGGATTCGGGACGATTGGTTGCAAGCCCGAAATCATTCGCGATTGGAAAATACGTAAACTCGGTTGAGGTGACGCATGAGAGAAAATAAAATTTTATACAGTGACGTAAACCTGTCGCAGGATGTTAAACGCGCGGGCAAAGGCAGCGTGGACGTTGCGAACGGGCGGCTATCCTTCGTTCACGAAGACGTGAGCATACCTTTCGGCAAGTCGTCCTTCACTTTGTCGCACGTTTACGACGGCTCAAGCGGCAAGTGGCGTTACAACGTGGAAGAATATATCGCGGTCGGGGAAGATTATAACGTTTTGGAGTTAGATTCCACAAAAGTACCGACACTGATTTATACGAATGCAAGCGGTAGAAAATATACGTTTATAAAACATATAGAAAACGGTAAGAGTTTTTATATAAACGTAGATTTGAAAATTAAAATAAACAAAAGAACGAACGAGCTAAATGAAATCGACGAGTGCATTATTTATCGCGATGAAGGCGGAATGAGCGTATATTCGCGCATCGGCAACGCATATAAATTAACGCAGATAATCGGGCAAGAAGCGGTGTGGAGTAACGCGGAAGCAAAATACGTTGGTGCTCAAATTAATATCGAGTACGAAAACGGAGTTCCGAAAAAAATAATCAACGACGCCGGCGATTGCATTAATATCGCAGACAACTTAATAACAAGTTCGTTGGGCGATAGAATCAAACTGCAGTTCGGAAGCAATAAATTAACACAGTTTATTTATCAAAATTCCGACGGAACTTGTGATAACGGTACGACGCGTTGTAATTATAATAACGTAATGTTGACTTCGGTATGCGACCGCAGCGGATATACGATAGAATACGATTATGAGGGAAACAAAATCGTAAAAATTTCCGAATTATATCCGGAAAAGATGGGCTTTGAAACATCGCCCGGGTTGTTGCCGATAACATTTACAAGTTTATTAAGAGAAGAAAAAGACGGATTGCTTTGCGTAAGAGCGGAAACGTCGACAAAGGCAAAAACCGATTACGCTTTTAAAAAACCGGATGTTTCTCCGCTTCACGAAAAATATACGCTTGTCAAAAGTTGTAATCCGGAAGAAAAGAATCAGTATCTTAAAAACGAAGAGATTGAAAGCAACGATAAGGGAGTGGTCGAAAATTGGAGTTTAACTGTTAACAAGAATAAGAAAACGATAGTTCACGACGCCGGTACGGGAACTAAGCTCACCGGAGCATATTTAAGCTCTGCCGATATTTCGAAAGGCGCAATTCTTTCTCAGTTGGTGAATTTGAAAAAAGGCACGTATGTGGTCGTTGCCACGGCGACCCTGTCGGTTTCTAAATTAAAAAAACAGGAAAATGAAGAAAGTTTGCCCACAATTTTGAAATTGTCGGTAAGGGAAAACGACGCCGTACTTTCGGAAACGAATTTTGAAACGTATATCCCGGATATGCAATCCGTGTGTGCAGAGTTTTATATCCCGGGCGAAAAAGAGGTTAACGTCGTTCTCGAGGCGTCTATTGCCGATGCGTATAAATCGAACGATACAGACGTTAGCGTACATATCGATAAGGTTGAATTGTATAAAAGTTCGGCGCAGACAAGCAGACAGAGCGGAACTCTGTCCGTGGACGGTAAGATATTCAGTTTTGACGAAGTCGAATGTCTTTATGACGGCGGCAGAGTTGCGCAAACTATACCTACGCCGAAAAATGTCAATACAAACTCTTCTGCAATCGCATACTTTGACGAAGAATGCTTTTTGTGGGCTAAAGCACTCGGATCCGGAACGGTGATACCTATAAAATATCTTGACGGGAAGTTACATAAAGGAAGCGTAGGATATAATCCGCCGCAAATAAAAATAGCCGACAAATATTATGATATCTCATCGGTTGTTTATATCCCCGACGGCTATCAAAGCATAACTTCAAACGGGTGGACGAATGAAACGAGCAGCGGCTATATAGGCAACGTGAAAACGATAAAGAAGAAAACCTTTAAGGGTTCGGCGATATTCGAGTCGTTGGCGCAAATCAATAAGGTTGAAGACGCCGATAAAGTAAATAAGAATTTACGCCTCGACACAACGAAGAATTACAGAAATATCGTGGATAGGACAGAATACGTTTCCAATGCCGATGCGGACGAAACTACCCGAAACGCGGCGTATGCGTCCGAAAAACGCGAGACGTATTACGAAAATAAGAACGATTCGTCTAAAAAAATAACTTCGTCCAAGGTGTACGACAATCGGTACAGACTTACGGAAGAGACCGACGAGCGCGGTAACAAAACTACGTATACGTATAATGCTGACAACACGCCTGCGAGCGTCAGGTTGCCCAACGGAGAAGTAATAAACTACAAATACGACGAGTTTTTCCGCGTAAGCAAAATAACCAAGGGCGGCAAGAGCATAGAATACGAATATCTGTACGATATGCCCGTCAAGGTTTGCACCGACGGAAAGGAATACGAGATAGCGTACGACGGCAACTGCGAAATAAAAAGCATAAAAGAAAGAGCCGGTGGCGAGCAGAAAGTGCTGGTCGAATACGAAAGAAAGCGTTCGGCAAAGTACGAAACTGCAAACGACGTCAATTACGTTACGGAGCGCAAAGAGGACGAAACTCTGAAAACCGAATACGACAAATACGGAAACGAAACTGCCGTTAAGCGCATTACGGGCGACGGAGAAGAAACTCTGCTTTCGTACGAGTACGACGACGAAAGAAAACTTAAAAAAGTGTCGGATTTTTCCCGCGGAGAAGGTAAACAAATAATCACCGACGCGGAAAGGTCGGACAACTACGCAAAGACTACCACGACGAACGAATTTTCCACCGTAACCGAGGAAGCGACTTCGGAAAACGGACTTATTCGCACGAAGAGCATAGCGTTTGACGGCAAGTATCCGGTTGTGGGTAAGTATAAGATTACAGAAGATTATGAGTTTGAAAAGCAGGGCGACGATGAATATCCCGACGGCAGACTGGTCAAAGAGAAGGTGACCATCGAGGATGACAGAAACGCGCTCGGCGAGAAAGTGCTTACAACCGAACACGTTTACGACGAGCTTGGCAGAGCCAAAATGACGAGGCGGTTCGTGGGCGACGAGGAAAAACTTGCGGACAGAGAACTGTACTTTTATGAAGAGGGCGATCAGACGGCAACCGGCACGTTGAAAACGATAAACTATCTGCTTGGCGACAACACGGAACTCAAAGCCGAGTATACGTACGATAAAAACGGGAACATAGCAAGTGAAAAATTCGGAAAAATAGGGTACGAGAAAACGACCTCGTATAAGTACGATTCCAATAATCGCTTGATTCGAGAAGATAACGAGGCACTCGGAAAAAGTTATGAGTACGAGTATGACGACAGCGGCAATCGTACGATCATGGCTGAAGGCGCGTACTCGCCCAGCAAAGAAATTCCCGCAAGCGTGGAGCGAAGAGTGGGCGCGGCATTCTGCGGAACGAGTTTCTGCGGAACGGCGGTAGCGAGCGAGGGCGTTGTGCGAAGCTTCCGCGACACAACTCTGTACGAATACGACGAGCGCGGCAGACTGCTGGACGAGAGAATTGCCTACGACAACGCGGGCAGACCTATTGTTTACCGCAACAACACCGTGGAGTGGAACGGCTCGCAGATGACGAAGTACGGCAGAAATACCTACGAGTACGACGGAAATAATTACAGGGTTTTCAAGCAAACGCCGACAGAGAAGACTTATTACAACTACGACGGCTCCGGAAATCTGAGGTTTGAGCGCAGAGGGCGAACGGAGATAAATTACATTTACGATGCGGGCGGAATAAGGGGCATGAAAGTTACCGTGCCGACTGACGACCCGTCAACGTACTATGCAAGCAGTGAATTCTACTATGTCAAAGACAGTTTGGGAAATATTCGCGTAATACTTGACAAAAGCGGAAATATAATGGTAGAATATAACTACGACGCATGGGGCAACTTCGTTGCAGAGAAAGTGCGTAAGGCGTGCATAGGCAGCGTTACCGTTGACCTTGTTTCGCTTAACGCATTTACGTACCGCGGTTACTACTATGATAAGGAAAGCGGTTTATATTACCTGATAAACCGCTACTACGATCCTGTAACCGGCAGATTTATATCTCCCGACGACGTAGGCTATCTGGACTTCGAGTCGTTCTTCGGAACCAACAGATACGCTTATTGCCTTGACAATCCGGTGATGTATTCTGATCACGAAGGAACAAACGCTTGGACTGATTTTTGGAACAGTTCTACCGGGAGATTGGTTGGTTCGTTAATTGTACTTGCCGTAATGATTGCATTAACAATTGTTACATATGGCTTTTTCTCGGGTATTGCCGCGTCAACAACGTTAACATTTGCCAAGATAGCAATTGGAATAATTAGAGGTGCGTTAACGGGTGCTATATTGGGAGGCGGTCTATCTATGATGGAGCAGGTCCGAGAAAAAGGATTTGCCGGTATCGATTTGAGAACGATTGGCCATGAAGCGCTCAAAGGCGGATTTTCAGGGGCTATCGGCGGTGCGTTTTCATTTATGTTAGGTGAAATAGGTTCAGCAGTAGGTGAACAGATGGGATGGGCATTGAGTAAAGTCACGCATTTGTCGTCGGGTATGAAGATAGGAGCTGTTTTTTCCGCTCAGCTACTTGGCGGAATCGGAAATTTTACCGGTCGTGTTTTCGGAGATTTAATTGGAAATATTATCGGTGATGAGGTTTGGGCTCGAGTATCAGGCGAGGAAAGTAATATTGAAGATACGTTGTCGGATTTCCCAAAGCAAGAAACGTATGATTTGACAATGGAATATTTCGGAGATATGTTGAAAAAGTTTTTTAAAAGGAGATATGGCGGAATATGGAGATAAAGGAAAACGAGATTTGGGGGACATTAACGAGTAAGGCTTTAAGTAAAAAGCTTTGTATTCTGTATTTGGTGCTCGCAATAATTTTTTCTATATTTATTTTTGCCGGGTGTGTGGTCGTCGTATTGTGGCAGACGGGAGTAATAAAGGCAGACGGTTTTGGCGATTTAATGGATAATAATAAATTCGGCTTCATTTTGTTTTTTGCGATGCTTTTTGCTTTCATTTTGCCTTTATGTATTTTTGTGCTATATCAGCAGAGAAAACTGCATGAACAAATTAAAGCCTGTTTAAGAGATCCGAGATTGTGCCGGCGCCGTGCGCTTGTAACCGTGCTTTCCGAGTGGAATTCTCTTTTTGATCCATGTAAAAAAGTTCAGGTTTCGTTTGAAATCAAGAACGGAAACGACAAAGAAAAGATCGTTAAAGTCAGCGGGAGACCGGGAAAAACCGATGGGCTTTTAAGTATTCCGAATTATTTAATCGGAAAAGATATCGAAATACTTTATTCTCCGGAATATGACTGTGTGCTTTTTTTGAAATAATAACATAATTGTTTCGCAATAATTTCCTTTTACATTTTCTAAAATCATTAAAAATTTTGCTTTTCAGTCCTCTTACTTAACTGTGAGAGGGCTGAATTTTTTATATAAAGCTGAGAATTGCCTACGACAACGCGGGCAGACCTATTATTTACCGTAATAACACCGTGGAGTGGAACGGCTCGCAGATGACGAAGTACGGCAGAAATACCTACG
>USKH01000013.1 GCA_900555125.1 uncultured Clostridium sp. | reverse complement strand
ACGCAACTTTAACGCATCTCATATAACATTACGCGTTGGTCAGAATTTCCATTTCTTCGTCGGTTAAATTTATGTCGCAACCGGAAAGATTTTCGACAAAATGTCCGACTCCCGACGACGAAAACAGAGGAATGACGCGCGTACAGTCGGGCATGCGGTACAGATTGACAAGCCATGCGATCACGAGCGCGGATGCGTCGACTCCCTTTTCAATGGCCATTTCCGAAAGCGTTTGCATTCTTTTCCCTGTAATCATGTTTTCAGGCATACGTGAAGGCACGGAGTATCCCCCTCGCGCCAGGCACGAATATGCCACGAGCGGGATTTTGCGATCGGCAAGAAAGCGCATTCTCTCGCGGGAAGTCGCTTCGTTGAATTTATATTTCGGAGCTATGTCGCTTCTCTCGTAAAGATATGTAAACCTTTGCTGCATTACCGAATACGGCGTAAAATTTTTCTTTTCCGCCACCGTGTTCGCGTCCATAAAACGCCATACGTCGTAATTGCTTGCGCCGAGAACGCGCACTTTTCCCTTCTTTACGAGATTGTTAAACGCTTCCATTGTTTCTTCGAGCGGCGTCGCCGGGTCGTCGGTGTGAGCGTAATACAAATCGACATAATCGGTTTGCAGTTTTTTGAGGCTTTGATCTATCCAGTATTCTATCTGTTCTTTTTTAAGACCCTGCCCTTCGCCGTGGCGATCGAAGCCCACTTTCGTAGCAATGACCAGTTTGTCTCTGCCGCCTCGACTACGGAGCCATTTGCCGAGCGTAGTTTCGCTTTCGTCACCGGTACCCAGCCAGTGAGCGTAGTTGTTGGAAGTGTCGATGAAATTTCCGCCGCGCTCCACAAAGGCGTCCAGAACGGCAAAAGAATTTTCTTCGCTCGTAGACGTTCCGAAATTCATGGCGCCGAGGCACGCTTCGCTTACTTTCAATCCGCTTAATTCTATTTTTTTCATTGTTTCATCCTCTCTATTACATAATCCTGTACTTGTTTTGAAAAATCCACGAATATTCCGCTGTAACCGGTGACGCGCACCATCAGATCGCGGTGTTTTTCGGGGTGAATTTGCGCGTCGATGAAATCTTCGACGTTCTGACAGCTCACCTGAACGTGTAATCCGCCTCCGTCGAGATATGTTTTTATCATCGAACCGAGCAGAGCCGCGCCTTCTTCACCGTGAAAACCTTTAGGCTGAATATCCAGATTGAGCGAGCCGGAAGCAAGCCCCCTCATCGGTAACTTCATAAGCGACGACAACATTCCGGTGATTCCGTTTACACACGAACCGAACGACGGGCGCGAATTCTGCGAAAATGCCTCCCCCGCAAGTCTTCCGTCGAACGTGGCTCCCGAAGCCGCCCCCATCCGAACGTTGTGAGTATCGCTTTGAATGGACGGCATAAGCACTATTCCGTACTTTTCGGCGTACGGCGCGCTTGCCTTCTGCACGATATCGAGATAGTCTCCAAGCACGCGCGCGGCATGATAATTGCTTAACTCGTCGTCGCTTCCGAATTTTTTGACTTTGCGGCACGCCGCCAGAATTTGCGGATAGCCGTCGAAGTTTGCGTCAACCGCTTCAAACAGCTGCGACAGCGTGTATTTTTTATCACGGAACACCAACCTGTCGACCGTTATAAACAAATCCACGAGCGAAGCAAAACAAATGAGCGTTTGAATCTGGAAATGCCATTTTGCTGCGCTTGCGTTGTTTGCGGTTGCCTTTTCTATCGGCGGAACACGGAAGCAGTCGCCCACGGTAAGAATGGCCGACGGGTGGCGATTGCGGACAAGCAGTTCTTTTTCCATATTTTCGAGTTTAAACAAAACAAACTCTTTCACTCTCTCGTTAAACGCCGAATAAAACTCGTCTATGCTTTGGGGCGGCGTACTTTTCTCGTTAAGCTCGCGCGCAACTTCCATAAAGTCCTGCGTCCATCCGTTTAATCTGCGGGTGCGGTGGTAGCCCACTTTCAGTTGCTCTTTCTCCTCGGGGCTTGCGTCGGGAGAAAACTGCGGCGAACGCGGCGCCGACAACATCCAGCACGAATTTTTGCCCAGACCCGCCCAATTGCAGCCGAAATGCTCGTATTCGCGCGCATCGGCAAGCGGCACTCCGACCTTCCGAAAAGCCGAAATCACGTCGTTGTCGTTGTAAAACATGAGAGAACAGCTTTCCATCGCCTTTTGCATGAGAACGCGCCAAAGCTTTGGATGTTCGTCAGCCATACCCTCGTAATAGCGCACGACCGTAACCGGGTTTTTAAGTCCCGGGCGAATACAGCGCGCAAACAGTAAGGTAAGCTCGTTTACGGCGGGCAAGCCGTCCTTATCGGTTCCGGCGAGATGCATGTACTGCGGCGCGTCGAAGTTGAGAATACGATCCCATCCGGTCGTGTTGCTCGCGTCGCCCAGCTGATGTTCGCCTCTGCCCATGATGAGATTGTGTTTGCAGTAGTAGTCGGTTATTATTTCTTCCATGCGCTCGTCGGTAATCCCGCGCGCTTTGTCTTTCTTATATAAGGAATAAAGAAAAACGTCCGGCCGCCCGAGCGACAACGTGGGATTTGCCGTGACGTATGCGCAATCGATAAACGCGACCATCCACCACAGCTGCACTCCCTCGAAAAAGCTTTGCGGAGCGCGCGTCGCTATTGCTTCGAGTGCGTCGGCGATTTCGCTTTTACCCGCTTTTTCGGCGGCTGCGGCATAGCGTTTTACAAAGGAAATTACGGCGTCGTAAAATCCTATTGCTCCTTCAAGGAAAATTTTCTTGTCTTTATCTCTCTTATGTTTTTCCAGGCTTTTTTCTGCGCGCGCCTTAAGACCGGGAAGTCCGCTTTTTATCAGATCTTCCCAGTCGAGCGTACAATGCCCGGTTTCAAAAATCGTGGTGTGATACAGATTCTCCCGATCGGCAACAAACGCCTGAAAATATTCTTCTTCCTCTTGCGTCAGAACCTTATCTACGTAGCGCCCGGCAATTACGTCGTTATCGCAAACCGGCGTGTCGACGTTTTCCAGAAGATAGCGCATTGCCTTTGAGAAAGCGAGCGGTTGCGATAGTCCCGCGCATTCGTTTTTTATATCGCCGAGCAGTTTTATACGCTGAAAACTCGTAGATTTAAGCGGCTTTTGAGTAAGCGCGACCATTGCTTCTTCGACATTTGTCATAATTTTCCTCTTATACTTTGCTTTAACGTTTTTCTTTTTCTAAATTATACACTCTTAAATTCTTTTTGTCAAGCAATCGGCAAATATTTTTCAAATATAATATTATTGCGATCACCCCCCCACTTACTGTTTAAAAGTAAAAAGCGGCAGCTTTTACGCCGTCGCTTTTTGCCGTTTATAATTAAATTCTGTTTTTGATCTGATCGTTGATTTTTGCGAGGAACTCGTCGAACGTCATGGTTTCGGTCTGATCGGTTTCGCGCGAGCGCACGGACACGACGCGGTTTTCGATTTCGTTTTTGCCGATGATCAGCATATAGGGAACGCGGTCTACCTGGCGTGCTTCACGCACCTTGTAGCCGATTTTCTCGTTACGGTCGTCCAATTCGACGCGGATTTTGTTTTCGCGCAGTTTTTCGTATACTTCCTTGGCAAAACTGTCGTCCGTACCGGGCAGAGTAAGCACTTTTACCTGAGTGGGCGCAAGCCACGTGGGGAATTTGCCGGCAAAATGTTCGGTAAGTATACCTATAAAACGCTCTATGGAGCCGAAGCATACTCTGTGAATCATAATCGGACGTTGACGTTCGCCCTTTTCGTCGATGTATTCGAGGTTGAAGTTGAGCGGCATCTGGAAGTCGAGCTGAATGGTTCCGCACTGCCACGTTCTTCCCAGAGAATCGCGCAGGTGGAAGTCGATTTTCGGACCGTAAAACGCGCCGTCGCCCTCGTTTACGATATAGGGCAGGTTGAGTTTTTCGAGCGCGGTTTTAAGACCGTTGGTTGCCGCTTCCCAGTCTTCGTCGCTGCCCATGCTGTTTTCGGGACGAGTGGAAAGTTCGACGAAATATTCAAAGCCGAATTTGCTGTACACCTCGTTTATAAGATGAACGACCCCCACTATTTCGTCGGTAATCTGTTCTCTTCTCATAAAGATATGCGCGTCGTCCTGAGTGAAGCAGCGCACGCGGAACAAGCCGTGCAGCGCGCCTTTAAGTTCGTGACGATGAACAATGCCCAGTTCGCCTACTCTCAGCGGGAGTTCGCGATAGCTGTGCGGTTTACTGCGATATACCATTACTCCGCCGGGGCAGTTCATGGGCTTTATGCAGTACACTTCATCGTCTATTATCGTGGAATACATGTTGTCTTTGTAGTGATCCCAGTGACCGCTGGTTTCCCACAAATGTCTGTTCATGATGAGCGGAGTGGACACTTCGACGTAGTTTTCACGGGTGTGAATTTCACGCCAGTAGTCGATGAGCGCATTTTTAAGAGCCATTCCCTTTGGCAGGAAGAAGGGGAATCCGGGACCTTCGTCGCAAAGCATGAACAGTTCCATTTCCTTGCCTATCTTTCTGTGATCGCGCTTTTCGGCTTCTTCGAGCAGTTTGAGATGCTCGTCCAATTCTTCCTGCGTGCGGAAGGCGATGCCGCCGATACGAGTGAGCATTTTGTTGTTTTTATCGTTTTTCCAGTATGCGCCCGACTGCTGCGTGATTTTGAACGCTTTGAGCGCCTTGGTATAGCAAAGGTGAGGTCCGACGCACATATCGATATATTCGCCCTGCTGATAGAAGCTGATGACGGCGTCATCGGGAAGATCGCCGATATGCTCGACCTTATACTTCTCCTTTCTGTCCTGCATAAGCTTTATCGCTTCGGCGCGCGGCAGAATAAAGGGCTTGATGGGAAGATTTTCTTTTACTATCTTTTTCATTTCGGCTTCGATTTTATTAAGGTCTTCGTCTGTAAGCTTGGTGTCGCCGAGATCTACGTCGTAGTAAAATCCCTTTTCGGTAGCCGGTCCGTATCCGAAGTCTGCTTCCGGATAGAGGCGTTTAACTGCCTGAGCCAATACGTGAGCCGCCGTGTGGCGAATGACTTCGAGTTCCAGCTCTTCGGGGCACTCGGCAACCGTTCCGTCTTTGTAAATGATTTTCATAATCTTTCTCCTTTTCTTTATGCGAGAAATTTTTAAATTTTGCTTTTATATTCTCTCAAACTTCTGAGTTTTTTGTTTTTCCGCGGTCGTGCGCTTATGGCAAAAAGTATTACTTTCTGTTGAATTTGTTTTGCAGTGCTTTGAGCATGGATTCGAGATCGCCCGAATTTCTGCCGTTTTTATCTCTGCGTTCGCCGTTTGCTTTGAAATTACCCTTGTTTTGTTTATCCGATGGCTTTTTGTCGGCAAATTCGCGTTTTTCGCGCTTGGGTCTGTCCGCTTCGGTCTTTTGCGAAACATAGCCGCTTGCACCTTTTATAGAAAGGTTGATTCTGTTTTTGGCAAGGTCCACGCCGATGACTTTTACCTTTACCGTTTCGCCCACTTTGAGCGCTTCGGACGGGTGCTTGATGTAGCGGTCGCTTATCTCGGAAATATGGCAAAGTCCGTCGTGATGCACGCCTATATCGATAAACGCGCCGAAATCTATTACGTTTCTTACCACGCCGGTCAATTCCATTCCCTCTTTAAGATCTTTTATATCCATGAGGTCCGCACGGAGAACGGGCGGAGTAAGACTGTCGCGGATATCTCTTCCGGGCTTTAAGATTTCGTCCACGATATCATTCAGCGTCATTTCGCCCACGCCTATTTCGGCTGCAACCGCTGCCGCTCCGTCGCGAGCCACTTTGTTTTTAAGGTCGCCGAGGTTGTTGTTTCTCACATCCTCTTCGGTGTAGCCGTATTTGGCAAGAAGCTTTTTGGTAGCCTCGTAACTTTCGGGGTGAACGCCGGTGGCGTCCAGCACTTCGCTGCTGCCGGTAAGGCGCAAAAATCCGGCGCACTGTTCGTACGCTTTGGGTCCGAGCTTGCTTACTTTAAGCAGTTCGGCACGCGAAGCAAATTGTTTTTCCTTACGGTATTCGACGATATTTTTCGCAATGGTCGTGTTAAGTCCTGCTACGTACGACAACAAGCTGTACGATGCGGTACCGAGGTCTACTCCCACGCTGTTTACGCAGTCTTCCACCACGCCTTCGAGTACTTCAGTAAGGCGTTTTTGCGGCATATCGTGCTGATACTGCCCCACGCCTATGGATTTAACGTCTATTTTGATAAGTTCCGCCAAGGGGTCCTGCAATCTTCTTGCGATGGACACCGCGCTTCGTACCGTGACGTCGAACTGCGGGAATTCTTCGGTTCCCAGCTTACTTGCCGAGTACACCGACGCGCCCGCCTCGTTTACGACGGCGTACGACACTTTTCTGGGGCAATCCTTTATAAGGTCGGCAACGAATATTTCCGACTCCTTGCTTGCCGTGCCGTTTCCGATGGAAATGACGTCCACGTTATATTTGAGAATGAGCGCGGTTAAAATGCGCTTAGCCTCTTCGGTCTTGTTCTGCGGCGGAGTGGGATAAACCACCGTGTGATCCAGAACGTTGCCGCTTGCGTCGATAACCGCGATTTTGCAACCCGTTCTGTACGCCGGGTCCAACCCGAGTATGGTTTTGCCTTTGAGAGGCGCCTGCATGAGCAGCGGACGAAGATTGACTTCAAACATTTTTATCGCCTGTTCGTCGGCTTTTTCGGTGAGGTCGTTTCTCACTTCTCTTTCTATCGACGGGAAAATAAGACGGTCGAAACTATCCTCCGCCGCGCAAGCGAGCTGCGCCGCGAATTTGTCGCCGTGAATATATTTTGCCTTGATTTTTCCGAGAGCGACTTCTCTGTCGCATACGAGCGAAACTTTAAGACACTGCTCGTTTTCGCCACGATTTACGGCAAGAATACGGTGACTGGGCAACGTTTTGATTTTCTCGTAATATTCCTTGTACATTTCGTACACGCCCAGTTTTTCCTTGTCTTCCTGCTTGGGGTCGAACGCGGAAGTAAGCGTGCCGTCCTCGAACAGATATTCGCGGAGCGCTTTACGAAGTTCGGCGTCGTCGGAAATAACCTCGGCGATTATGTCGAGCGCACCGGCAATGGCGTCTTTTTCGGTTTCCACTCCTTTTTCGGCGTCGACGTAATCCTTGGCTATAACGTTTATATCACGCTCGTCCTGTTGCGCCATGATAATATCGGCGAAAGGCTTCAGACCCTTTTCGACTGCAACCGACGCACGCGTCTTTTTCTTTTGTTTATACGGGCGGTAAACGTCTTCGACTTCGGTCAGCGTTTTTGCGTTTTCGAGCGCAACCGCAAGTTCGTCCGTCCACTTACCCTGTCCTTCTATGCTGCCGCGGACTTCTTCCTTTCTCTTTTCGAGATTTTTAAGATAGGTCAGTCTGTCGTTGAAATCGCGCAAAAGTTCATCGTCGCAACCGCCGTGCATTTCCTTGCGGTAACGCGCAATAAAAGGAATGGTGTTTCCTTCCTCTATGAGTGCGACGATATTGTCGGCGTACGTTTGTTTGAGATTGAATTCCGTAGCAAGCTGTAAATTTATGTTCATAGATGCCTTCTTGGGATATTTTGCGAAAGCTCTCTGCCTTCGCTATCAGCCATTATACCGCTTTATGTAAAAAAAAGCAACCGTTTAACGCAAAAATGTCAATACACGGGTAAGTTTTGCATATAATCTTTCCGGGAGGGTTTTATTATGGAAAACAATCGGACAAACGATACGCACGAGATTACGCTTATAAATAAAGAAAAAGGCACCATTACCGGGGTAAACAAAGTGCTTTCGGTTAAAGACGACTGTATCGCGCTTGAAACAAGCATGGGCGAACTGGCAATTTCGGGCAAAAATTTCGTCATAAGCGGATACAACGACCAAAACAAAACTTTTTCGTTTACCGGCACGGTTTCGGGGCTTAATTATCGCGGGAAAAAGGAACCTGTTTTCAAAAAGATTTTTAAATGACAAGCCAAACTCTGCTCTTTTTCGTTCATCTCGCCACGGGAGCGTTGTTTTCGCTTATATTCGTGCTGTGCGGAAAAATAAAAAAGACTTGCATCACGCTTTTTTTCGTCGATTTTTCGCTTACGCTCATTGCCGCGGCGGCTTTTTATCTGCCGCGCGTTTTCTTCGCTTACGGAACGGTTTCTCTGCCCGCGCTGTTCGCTTTTTTCGCGGGACTTATTCTTCCTCGCCTGTTTTTCGGCAAGAAAGCCGAATATTAGTCTCTCTTTTAATAAAAATAAAAACGAACGTCTGTGCAGCATTTACAAAGTCGCCTCGGACGTTCGTTTTTTTATCGATTATTTTTTACTCGGATCGTCTTTTCCTGCGTTTTACGCACACGATGACGATTGACGCGGTTATACCGCCTATTACGGACAGGACGAGTAACGACAGCGCGATAATCAGCCCCCAAAAAATCACTTGCGTATTTCCGGTACCGCCGTACGGAGCGTACTTCTGATTTTCCGCCGAACAGAGCGTAAATTCGAGTTCGCCTTCCGGCAGTCCGTCAAAGCTTGCCGAGTAGCCGTTTTCGGTCTTTTCAAAGCCGCTTATGCTGTTTTTCGTTATATAAAACGGCGTATTTACGACGACGTCGAGCTTGCCGAATTTCGCCCATGTGCTTGCCGGCGAAAGCAGATAGGTATACGAATAAACGCCGGGTTTGTAATCGAGAGCTATTGCGGGATAAATCGGCGCGGTAACGGCGTTTTTCACGCTGCTTTTCGGTGCTATCGTGATTTCGTATTCATACCACCGCATAAGGCGACGACCGTCGTAAAACCGAGATTCCAATCCGAAGTCGGAAAGCACTCCGTAAGCGGTTTTATCCGACGCACCTTTGACAGTGCTTAAAACCGCGTTGTACCAGTCCACTTCCGACACTTTTGAATTTTCGTTGCGATACGAAAGCGCAAACTGCTCGAAGGTCGTGGTCGTTGCCGAATAAAGCGTTATTCCGTCGCATATTTTATCCTCTGCGGCGGCGCGGATGCTTTTGTAAATTCCCCAATGAGGCAAATGCGAAAGCGGTTTGCCTATCGCGTACAAAACAAAAGAACTGCCGTTTTTCGCCCGCGTCCCGAATCTACCTATTCCGTCCGTCGTTTCGTAATAGAAATTCTGAGCCGGGAAATAAATAAGCGTCCCGTCCGAACCGCTCCAATCGAACACGGCGTACGCATCCGTTTTATCTCCGGCGATCGGCGACGGATTTTGCTTGTCTCCCACCGTGTAAACGTATTTGGTTACCGGCGTATCGGGCGCGAAAAAATCGTCCTTTGCATAGCTGTCCAGCAATCTTTTCAGATCTCTCGACAAATCGAAGCCGTAACGCTCGGTAATGGTGTAGCGAATTTTCTTTTCTATCGCTTTGCCGTCAAGCGTTATGTCGTACTTGTACGCGTCAGAACCTTGGTCGTCGTCCTCGTCCGGAAGTTCGTAGTCCGGTTGCGCTCCGAACGGGAAAACCAGCGTTGCCGTAACGTCCATGTCCGTCGGATTGTAAAAAGTGTACTCGGCGGTTACCTTGGCAGAATATTCGGTTTTGTCATAATCGACGCTCGAATATTTTTGCGGAAATTCGCCGATGTCGAAAGTAAGCGTTTCGGCGGTAACTTCTATCGGGCAGTTTTCGCCGGTTATCGTGGCTCCCGTCGCGTCCACGCCGCGCCAATGGCTTTGCGCCGAATTTGCCGAAGCGTAAACGCCGTTTGGAGTCGCCGCTATTATCAGAGCCGCGGCTATTGCGGATAAAATTTTAACAGTTCGTTTCTTCACGGTTTCTTTCCTCCTTCGGTATGCGACAAATCCGCGTTCGCCGCTCGATTTTCGCTGTCCTGCCCTTTGGCTTTTCTCGGGCAAATATATCCTTTCTTTTATTCTTCTTAAGAATATTATACCACGCTTTTCCGCGATTTTCAAGCCCGCAACGCCACGAAATTACAAATTTTACACACGCAGCCAGTTTCCGGAAATCAACCGATTAAAATCGCCCTTCGGGAGAGGTGGCTCCGTAAGGCGACGGAGAGGGTAAATGTAGGGACTTTCGTCCTCTCGACTGTCCGAATAAAACTACGGCGAGAGCAGTTCCCGGTCGCAATTATAAATTGCTCCCCGCTTTGGCTACGAATAGTCCACCGGACTGTTTGCTTCTCGCTCGCGCCTTCTTAAGCTTCAAGCCCCACCCATATAAATAAAGAGAACCACCTTTCGGTGATTCTCTTTATTTATGTATCGTGCCGCCGAAAAAGATATCACACTTTTTAGGGGCAATTTGCTCGGCCGGTGCATCTGAAAACCTCGTATTACGGTGGTCGGAAAGTTGGAACCGGTTCAAGATGCTTTCGTGAAAATATTAGCAATCGATAACAATAGGTTCTTCAGGCTTTAGAGCATAGCTTTTATTCTTCCACACAAGCGTGCCTCCTGCCTTACTTGCCACAACCGAGAGTTTTTCTTTGTTTAGTCGGACACTGACCGTTCCTCCGTTTATCGGGACTGTACCGCAAATTTCCTTAAGTCCGCCAAGGTTTGGCGCAACGGTAAAGGTCTGATATCCTGCGGAGGTTGCGTGTACGCCGAGATAGTAGCGACCGAACAGATAGATAGGACCTGCTCCCCACGCGTGGCACAAGGATTTTTCGTATTTGCCTCCGTACATGGCATAATGCTCTGCGCCGTGCATCTCGGGGTGATATTCTTCCCATATGGTCTGCGCGCCAAGCTCTATCATTCCGCCCCAATAGGAGGTGATCATATCTTCAACAGCCTTAAAATCACCGAGTTTGGCCAACGCATCTAACTCATAACCCTCAAAGTAAGGAGTCGTTATTTTTGTAATACTATCATTTTTTAAAACGTTTTTCAGTATGCTTTGCGCCTGTTTTTCGTTTGATATATCATACATAACGGCAAAAATATTTGCATGGCGCGTCACGTGAGCTTTGCCGGATTGATAACTGTCGATATATGCGCCCTTTTCTTCGTTCCAGTAGTTTTCGTTGACACGCATTTTAAGCATTTCACTCTTTTGGAAGAGCGCATTGCTTTCATCGATTTGCAGTTCTTTGGCCATATATGCCATCACCGAATACGCCCGAATCAAAAGCATCTGTTCGGCGCATACTGCCCCACACTTGTCTATATCCGACCAGTCAATAAAAGTCCAATCATCAAGAAGTCCTTCGATAAAGCCATCCTTGTTCAGACGCGTTTCACAGAAAAAAAGAAGCTCGCTTGCCATAGGGTATATACGTCCCAAAAACTCCTTGTCGCCATACGTAATATAATGCTCGTACAGCGTGATGATCCAGAGCAGACTGTAATCCAGGATGGTATTTATGTTCTGCTCGATCGGGAGCTTACCGATAAGGCCAATCAGCGTTCGTTGGTCAATTTCTTTATCGGAAAACAGGTATCTGTTTATTCTTGCGCTTTGATAAGCGTCACCTGCCCATACCCATCTGTCTCTTTTTATGCCATCAAAAAATCCTTCTCTGCAATTAAGATGGAATGTATATGCTGCGACGGTGTATATATCGTTAAAAAGCGCATTTTCGCACCGGAAGCTGCCCTTTGCCTCAAGCGGAAGATATTCATAGTCGGCAGACACCTCTGAGGAGTCCGACAGACCATTCAGATAGACATATCTGAAAGCTCTCTGACGAAGGCGATATTCCTTTTTTCCGTACACCGAGTCTGAAATATAACTGTAAGCAGTATCGAGAGCTTCATCGCGACTTTCTCCGTAGAATACGCCAATCTTACTGTTTTCGTCGACTCCACTTATATTGAGATAACCGAAAAGTTCGGTGCCGAAATCAAACAAAATGCCGTTTTCGTCTTTTCCTTTTGATACGGGATATTTTCTTTCGTATTCAAAAGGAAAATTTTCGGGGTTCTTATCTATGCTGTCAAAGCATGGACTGCAACCGACGGGAGAAAAATCACCCGCAAAATGATTGCATATCCAGCTTTTGTCACTGGGACAAACGTCACTTTCAACAAAAATAGCGGGCAGACCGTTACGGTTGGAAACGAGAACTTCTATTCCGTGAAACCCGGGAGAAAGTTCTATACGGGTGTTTTCACGGTATCTTATGTTATCAATAGCCACGTGCCCCTCGCCGTTGATGTGGCATATGAGATAGCCGCCGCTTGAATTTATTTGTTTTCTGAACTTAACCGATACATAGGGCGTTGATATCTTCCAGAAGGGAGGACGGTGATAGCCTTGCTCTTCACGGCGAAGATGTACATTCATAATGTGATAGATCTCGTAGTCTCCCCAATGCCATATCCAATAACTTTTGTTATTCATGCATTTCCTCCGTATTTTAGCGATCAATGCAATCAGTCTATCATAAAAAGATATGTTTGTCAATGAAATAAACCTGTATGTTTTTTGATACAAACGAAAAAAGGGAAGTTTGCGCGACTAAAAATCACGTAAACTCCCCCAAATGATCGATTTTCAAGTTCAAATCCCATCTACACGGTATTTTTCTCGTTTGGCATCTATCAAAAAT
>USKH01000012.1 GCA_900555125.1 uncultured Clostridium sp. | reverse complement strand
GGCATCGGCGTGTACGGAGTAAGAGTGGATAACCTTGCCGACATCACGCGTATTCGATTCAAAAGCACTAACCCTGCGCTGTATCCGGACGAAAAGTACTATCTTGTAATGCACTACAACAACCATAACAGCGGCTCGTACGGCTACACAAACAAAATCACCGGGCATTACGAAAGTTTTGCGTTTGTCAAATTCTTCCTTACTCGTTACGGGGTACCCAAGTGAGTATATTTTCACGGCTCGAAAAAACCGGCTGCGCGCTTAGCTTCCATACGCCGGGACATAAAGGAAAACTCAATCCGCTTGACGGAACCGAACTTGACGGCGCATTTCCGCTCGATTGTATCGAAAAAGCGCAGGAAAAAGCGGCGGCGCATTATGGCGCAAAACAGCTGAGATTTCTGGTAAACGGGTCCAGTATCGGCGTTAAAAGCATGATAATGGCTGCAGGCGGAGATATTATTGCGCCCGAAAACAGACATCCTTCGGCAGACGAAGGAGCGGAACTTGCCGGCGTAAACGTATATTGCGTAAAAACGCAGGAAAAATTTTCGCTTCCTATGCCCATGACGGCGGAAGATATCGAAAAAGAGTACCTTGCTCATCCGTCGGTAAAAGCCGCGTTTGTGGTAAGCCCCGATTATTACGGGTTTGTCGCCGATCTTAAAAGCATTCGCGCTATGTGCGATAAGCTTGGCATTTTCATGCTTGTGGACTCGGCTCACGGAGCGCATTTTGCAAGCCTTGACGAGGCAAACGCAAATCCCGTTTTTCCTGTTTCGGCAACGCGTATCGCCGACGCCTGCAATTTAAGCGCGCATAAGACCATGCGGGCATATACGCAGTCGGCGTATCTTGCGATAAACAACGGTGCGTTGACCGATAAAATCGACCACGCATTAAAGCTTCTGGGTACAACCAGCCCTTCGTACATTCTGATGGGACAGCTGGAACGCGCAATCGAATATGAGCAGGAAAACGCAGAGAAATACCGCGTTCTGCAAAACGTAATCGATAAAAACATAACAGGCAACAGGTTTGTCCGCGTTCCAAACGACGACCCGATGCGCGTGGTAGTAAGCTTTGAAAAAAGCGGAATGAAAGGAAGCGAAGTTTACGAAAAACTGGCGACCCGCGGAATATATGCCGAAAAATACGACGAGCATAACGTCGTGTTCATAGTGACGCTTTCCGACGACAAGGAAGACATAGTTTTACTGGGAGATGAATTAAGAAGGATATGACGGGTAAATTCGTGACAATCGAAGGCTGCGAAGGAGTGGGTAAATCCACGCAGGTCAGAAAATTAAAAGAATATCTCTCTTTGCGCGGAATAGAGGCGGTTTTCACGCGCGAGCCGGGCGGTACGCCTGTTTCCGAACAGATTCGCGGTGTTATACTTAACCCCGAAAATAAAGACATGGACGACGTTACCGAGCTTTTGCTGTACGTCGCCGCACGCCGTCAGCACACTCAGCGTTTTATTAAGCCCGAGCTTGAAAGCGGGAATATCGTATTTTGCGACAGATATGTCGATTCTACTACCGCTTACCAGGGATATGCCCGCGGATTGGGAGCCGAAGAAGTGGAAAGACTTAACGCTCTTGCCGTCGGCGACGTTAAAATAGACCTTACGATTTTTCTCGATTTTCCGCCGGAGAAGGCTTTCGCGCGGAAAGGCGGAAGGGATACCGGCGACAGATTGGAAAACGAAAAGATGGAATTTCACAAGCGCGTTTACGAAGGATTTTGTAAAATTGCGGAGAAAGAACCGTGCAGAGTGGTTCGTCTGGACGCAAGCGGCGTAAAAGAACAAACACACGAAAAGATAGTTAAACTGCTTATCGAAAGGGGTATAATTCCGTCGGAGAACAACGCATAATGAGATTTTTTCGCGAGATTGCAGACAACGGTCCGGTGGCAAAAACGCTGGAAAAAATAAAACGCGGCAGCATTTCGCATGCGTATGCCGTGGTGTCGGAGGACGATTACACCGCAAACGTAGTTTCGCTTCTCGTTACCGCCGCAATATCGGGTGCCGATATCGAAAGGTTGGCGGTTTCCGGTTACGGCGACGTGCGTACGTATCCGTCCGAACGCGACAAAATACTGTCCGCGGACGTGGATGACATTACGTCCACCGCATATCTCACCCCCACCGAGCTTGACAAAAAGTTCTATATAATAAGAAAAGCTTCCACCATGAACGAAAGCGCGCAGAACAAACTTTTGAAAACGCTGGAGGAAGCTCCGCCCAAAGCGGTTATAATACTGGAAATAACTTCGGTTTCGGCAATGCTGCCCACGGTGCTTTCCAGATGCAATCGGATAGAGGTTGCGCCCACTCCCGACGAAAAAATGCGCACGGCACTATCGGAGTATTACGGCGACCGCAATCTCGACCTTGCCGTGTCGCTTTCAAACGGATATTTCGGAATAGCGGAAAAGGTTTTGTCGGACGAGGAATATGCAAAGGATCTCGATCTCGCGACGGAAACGTTGTTGTTCATGAAAACAAGCAGGAATATTTTGTCCTATTCCAAAAAATGGGCGGAGCGCGCTGCCACCATGCCGGACATCATCGACTGCGTGTCATTGGTTCTGGAGGATTGCGCCTCGGCTTCGCTGGGACTGTACGACCGAGTGCGCCTAAAAAGTCGTTTACAGGACGTCAAAACGCTTTCAGTCGACTACGACGACGTGTGTTCGTCGCTCATTCAGCCGTATCTTTGGGACGCGAAAAGGAAATTATCGCAGTATTGCTCGGCTCAGGTAATTGCCGATCAGTTGCTGTTTAAAATATTGGAGGTAAAGGCAAAATGCCGAAAATCATAGGAGTAAAGTTCAAAAAATCGCCCAAAATCTATTATTTTGAAGCGGGTGAGAATAAATATAAAGAAAACTGCGGAGTAATAGTGGAAACGGCGCGCGGCGTCGAGTTCGGCGAAGTGAAGATTATGCCCACCGAGGTTGCCGAAGATAAAGTGGTTCAGCCGCTTAAACCGGTTATACGCGTGGCAAACGAAAAAGACTACTCAATCGAAGCCAGAAATGCGCAAAAACGCGACGAAGTGTACCCGCTTATCGAAAAGAAAATTCAGGAAAGCAAGCTTAAAATGCGGCTCAGCGACGTCGAATACACATTTGACGGCAGCCGACTGGTTATATATTTCACTGCCGATAACCGCATAGATTTCCGCGATCTCGTAAAGGATCTTGCGTCCACTTTTCACACTCGTATCGAGTTGCGCCAGATAGGTTCGCGCGACGAGTGCAAAATGCTGGGCGGCATCGCGCCTTGCGGAAGAGCGTGCTGTTGCAGCGATCATATCTCCGAGTTTGCGCACGTTTCGATCAAAATGGCGAAAACGCAGAATTTATCGCTCAATCCGCAGAAAATAAGCGGTCTTTGCGGCAGACTTATGTGTTGCCTTGCGTATGAAAACGAGTACTATGCCGAGGTAAACAAGCACATGCCCAAGCTTGGAAGTTTTGTAAAAACGCAAAAGGACGGGTCGGGCATCGCAGATTCGATAAATCAGCTTAAAGACACCGTAACGGTTAAAAAAGAGAAAAAGGACGGCGGGGTTGAATTTGTCGAAGTTCCCGCAAGCGAAATTACTTTTTCGGCGAAAAAAGCACCTGTTGCCGACGATAAAGACGATTCGGAAGAGCAAAAGGAAGAATAATCGCCGATTAAACCGTAAAAGCACGGGGTTTGCGACAATAATTCTGAAAAAGATGAAAATTATTACCGCAAAAACGTGGACAAATTGTTTTTTTCGTGGTATAATACTGCTTGATAAAAAAATATCTGCGGATGTTTAATATCAAATACATTAAGGAGAGTTTATATTATTATGGCACATGTAATCAGTGACGAATGCCTTTCTTGCGGATCCTGCGCATCGGAATGCCCGGTAGGAGCTATCAGCGAAGGCGACGGAAAGTATGTTGTAAATGCAGACGAATGCGTTGATTGCGGAGCTTGCGAAAGTGCTTGCCCCGTAGGAGCCATCAAACAGGCAGACTAGTTGTATTTGCGATAATTAAAGCGGATAGGTTTTCCCTTCCGCTTTTTTACTGCCAAAACGCGGAAATGCTTCCGCGGTCAAAATTACGTCGCAACCCCAATCGGGTTTGCAAAAAATTTTACAAATAAACCGGGCAAACTGCCCCACGGAGGAATTATATGAAAAAGTACGACAACGTAGTAATCTTCGACCATCCGCTTATCAAGCACAAAATTGCCATTCTTCGCGACGAAAAAACCGGAATGAAGGACTTTCGCGAGCTGGTTGAAGAAATAACCACACTTATGACCTACGAATGCCTTAAAGACGTCGAAACGGTAACCGTGAAAGTCAAAACTCCGCTCGAGGAAACCGAACAGCAAATGGTCCCCGACAACAGCATTGCGATTGTTCCCATTCTGCGCGCAGGACTGGGCATGGTAAACGGCATTCACGTCCTGTTCCCCACCGCAAAGGTAGGACACATCGGTATGTATCGCGACGAAGAAACTCTTCAGCCGCACGAATACTACTGCAAACTGCCCGACGGAATCGAAAACAAGCTTGTTCTTCTCGTGGATCCCATGCTTGCAACCGGCGGCTCTGCTTGCGACGCTATCGCCGCGCTCAAAAAGAGAGGATGCAAAAACATTAAATTCATGGCAATCATAGGAGCTCCCGAGGGTATCACGAAGGTTGCCGAGACCTATCCCGACGTCAACGTTTACGTCTCCACTCTTGACCGTTGCCTCAATCAGAACGGTTACATTCTGCCCGGTCTGGGTGACGCAGGCGACCGTTTGTTCGGCACGAAGTAATTAAATAAAAGCATGAAAACGCTTTCGCAAAACTGTGCGGAGGCGTTTTTTTATTACGAAAATATGCTTGTTTTGTGTACGGAACGTGTTTTTGACGAAGCCATATAACCAAAGCATGTTTTACATAAAAAGCTGGAAAACACATATAACTGGAAAACACATATAAGTATTGTAAAATCCGACGTGTTTTTTTGTATATCTTGTTGCGTTTTCAGTATATAGCCCGACAGTCGCGGTTAAATTTTTCTTGCCAAAAATAAAATTCCCAAGCAACCGAATAATTGCGTTATTTTAAATATATACATGTGAATGTGCATAGTTTTTAAGCGAATAAACAAGATATGTTTATTCTATTTTACTACGCGCATAAAATTCGGTTTTGCGTTTCGGCGGCAGCGAATAATTGTCGTGGAAAAATAATTGTAAAACCATTGACTTTTTTATGTATTGGTGGTAGAATAATAATAGCGTAATTGCTAAATTTTCAATAGGAGAAAATTATGAAAAAGACAATCAGATTACTGACACTTGTTCTCGGATTTGTTTTGTTTTGCGGTGTGTTTGCCGCATGCGACAAAAACCCGGGCAACGGCGGAGTAGTCGACAGCGGAAATCTTATTGCCGGCTTCGAATTGCCTCACGGCGCGGGCATTGCCGACAAAGATTACGAATACGACTACGACTCCTCTCTTTTTTATCGTAACGAAGCGAGAATTACGGGCGCGGATCCCGGAGCTATTTACGTTTCGGTAGAGGATATTAAAGAATCGTACGCATATTACCGCGATACGTTCAAATATACCAACGAGAAAGGAAAGCTCGACTGGATCGACGGATACAGCCTTGAAAAATTCGAGGCTGAAAACGGAACCGAAGAAGAGTGGGTCGAAAAGTACGGCAATATGTACTATATGGCTGTAACTCAGCACACTTATTCGGTAAGTTCCGAAACCCAGAAAAAATACGGAGCAAATCTCGGCGGCTATCGCATGTTTACCACCCGCGACTTCGTCAACTGGGAGGTTTGCGGCGAAATAGACGGATTTGCACTTGCCGTAAACAGAACGACCGACTGGTGCGATCAGTATTTCTGGGCTCCCGAATTTATCCGTGACCCCAACACCGGAATGTATTACATGTTCTATGGCGCGAGATATAAAAGCGGCGGCGGTTCCAGCAGAACCTATCCCGCTATTATGCAGGTAGGCGGCGGCGATACCGCAAACATTCGCGGCGACATCGCTATTTCGCCCAATCCCCTCGGACCGTATCGCATCATAACTGCCGAAAATTACTTCGAGCTTTATGCCGGAAAAACCAAAACCGGCGAAATCCTTACCGGCGACACTCTTATAAAAGATAAGTACGTCGAGGGAAGAGAGTACTACGAAGTATACGGCAGAGACGGCAAAACCGTAATCGGTTATAAAAACGGCAACACCTGCTATAATCTCATGGGCATGGAAAAAACTTCCGATATGCCGCTTATCAACGCAGGTTATTACTATCCCCGTTATTGCACCAGCGAAAGCAAGATAAAAGAATTTACCGATTCCGCTATGTTCTGCGGTTCTTCCGATTATGAAAACTACATGACCGAAATTCTCGACCTTAACCCCGTTATCGACGAGAAAGGCGATCTGTATTGCTATTTCACTATGGATACCCGTCACAGCGACGGCAGAAAGCGCGTTTACGGCATCTTTGTCATAAAGATGATTGACTGGAATACGCCCGACTGGGATACGTTGAGATACGTTTGCCGGGTCAACTACGGCTATATCGAAAACGACGGCAGCACGCTTTACGGAACTCCGATGGAACCCACCGAGGGTAAATTCAACGAAGGCGGAGTAAACGAAGGCACCAACGTCATCTATCACGACGGGCTGTACTACATGACCTATTCGTACTTCGGCTATACCGATACCCGTTACTCGGTAGGTCTTGCGGTTTCCGACAACGCTTTCGGCCCGTTCAAAAAGCAATACGCATACATGCCTGTTATCGGTAAAGGAACCGAATACAACGACTATAAGGGCGGTACCGGACACCACTGCTTCATCAAGTCCGGCGACGAGCTGTTTATGTTGTATCACGCAACAGACAACGCTATGAACAACTACGACAACAACAATAACTATCTGGGTCGTCATATCGCAATCGACCGCATCTTCTGGAAGCGCGAAGAAAAGCTCGGCTACGATATTATGTATTGCAACGGCGCAACTATAAATCTGCAGCCCAAGCCCGAATCGTTCACCGGATATAAAAACGTCGCGAGATACGCAACCGTTACCGGAAACGGAAACGTCGGCAAAACCGAATACGTCAACGACGGAATGTTTACCGCTCAGCCCTTCTCTCGTAAATACGAATACGGCAAGACCGACGGCGGACTGAGAATCAAAATGACTTGGGAAACCCCTGTCACGGTAAAGGCAATCATGATTTACAACAGCGGTTCGTATTACGAAGCGTTCAACAAGGTAAACGCAATACGTTTCAAACTGGCGGAAAAGCCTTCCTGGTATGCGCTGACCGAATACAACGGATACTGCTATATCAAGGATCTGCCGGTTGATAGCCGTGACGTCATGACGTCCGAAGAACTTATGCGCCACGGATCGGCTGCTATTGCCGAATTCAACGAAATAACCATAACCGAAATGGAATTCTTCATCAGCGGCGACCTTGCGGATAAATACACCGATCAGTCTGCCGACATGACTGTGGAACAAGGCTACAAACAGGTGCGCGTCTCCGACGTATACGTGTTCGGAAATCAGGCGTAAGGAGTTAATAATATGAAAAAACTATTTAAAATACTTCTTATAACCGTAATATCGCTGACGCTGGCGCTTTGCGTAATCGCGTGCAATAAAACCGGATCCAATACCGGCGAAAGCATAGGCGTCATCGAAGGCAATGCGGGCGAGTATAAAGACAACATCGGCACCGCATACGGCGAAAAGCCCGACCTCGACACCGTCGTAATCGACGGCTTGATCGACGACGAGCTGTGGCAAGGAAAGAAGTGGTACACTCAGTACGAGTCCACTCACCGCGTAAAGTTTCAGGTTACCACCGCAATGAGTCCCAAGGGCTTCTATCTCGCGGCGGCCTGCAACGATAACTTCATTTACTGGAACGGTTACAACTATTTCTTCAGCAACACAAACTTCGGCTTCCAGTTCTATTCCGGAAATAATACCTATATTGCCGCCGACGCAAACAATACGAGAGTTACTCACAAATATCTCAATCTGCGTACGAGAATATTCGGTCAGTACAACGTTCCCGGCAAGGGCGGCGGAATGGCTATGGAATTCTTTATTCCGTGGTCGGAACTGGGTATCGACGTAAGCAAAGGACTGCCCGAATACGTTAAAATTCTGCCTACGTATAATTACGCTTCCAACCCGGATACGGTAACCGAAGCGCTCTATCCCACGTTTGTTAAAACCACGGGCGATTCCGGTCAGGTGCCCAAGTTCGGCGCAAACGGATATCTCGACGGCGACGCGGACAATGCAATTATAGGCAGCCATAAGAACGGCAAAGGCCGTACCGGAGGCTGGACGGTGGAAAATCCCGGCGAAGCGACAGAAAAAGCAATTTCCGATGCAAATGCCACCGCTAACTTTGCTCAGGCAATATTCTTCCGCGATCTCATCTCCTCGACTTTCCGCATTACCTCAAAGATTAAGGTAAACAAGATAGGAAAAGACGCGAGAGTCGGTATGCTTATTTATTCCGACGACGTTAAATATCGTGCCGTTGCGCTAAGCCTCAACAGCGATAACTATCAGTCGGGTAAAATGACCAGATACGACCTTAAAGGCTACACCAACTACCCCTACAAAATAACCGAAATAACCGACCTTATTTCGCTCGTACCCGAAAACGGAGCTACCGACGAAATCGAAATGTCTCTTTATAATAAGTCGGGTAAACTCTACTATATTATAAACGGTAAATATGCGTACAGCGAAGACGCTTCGTACACAGGGCTTAATGCGTTCGGAGGATTCTATGCCTTCAACGCGACTGCCGAATTCACCGACTACAGCTTCCGCAATTTTGAAAGCAACGAGGAATTTGACGAAGAAATGGCCCAGTACGCTTACCTCGTCGATCTAAGAGTGGAAGGAAGTGCTGTGGAAGTTACCACCGATCAGCTGGCAGTTTCCCGTACCGACGACAACAAGCTTGTAATCACAACCACTTTCAAACCCGGATACACCATGGACGAGGGCAAGTTCGATTACACTATCGGCAACAGAACTCATTCGTTGCACGAATTGTTCCAGAAAGACGGTAAGGGCGGCGTACTTACGCTTACCGGAATTAAGGGTAACATCAGCATCAACGCAAAGGGAAGAGCGTTCACCGAAAGCGACAACGCTACCGTAAATCTTAAATACGACGTAAGAAATGCACAGACCAAAGAAGTTCTGAGATCTGCACGCGTTACCGTTTACGGCGACGATCCGTACTCCAGATATTACAAACTTTACACGTCCAGCAACCCCGGCAACTTCTACGTTCGTCCCGGCAACGTATGGAAATACGAAGTCACTTCGGACGGATATCGCAATTCTTCCGGCACTATGCTTGACGGCGCGGTATTAAACGAAAGCCTTACCGAAAATACCGACATATTTATCACAAACTCGGTTGTCGGCGGTACTGCCGAATCGGTTCTTAATCCGGACGGAACGCCCAAAACCACCATCACGGTCAATTCGGTTCCCGGAACCATGTGGGATTTGTCGCGCGAAACCGAAAATAAAGCGGTATTCCAGACTTCCACTAACGACAAAGACGTTGTATTCTTCTCCGGAAGAACGATAAGCGACTTCCAGGTTGCTTATGTCGAAATCGTAAACCGTACCGATCCCGCATCGTTCTCTTCTTTTGAAAACGACCCCGCTGCAGGCTTTATTATCAAGAGCGGTGCAAGCGAATCGTTTATGGGCCTCAGAAAAACCGGACTTCGTCTGAAGAGAGAAAGAAACAACTGGACCGCCGGAACTTACACCGACACCAACAACGTTTGCTCGTGGTCCGGATATCTCGGCAACACCGACCGTAACAACGGCGGACGTTTCTTAAACGCTTATCAGGGCAAGGGAACGGTTGACCGTATTCCGTGGGAAGGCAAGGAATATTCCAACAGCTTCCTTATGGTAAGAAGAGGACCGTACCTGTACTTCTATGCTTGCGACGGCTCCGCATTGGTCGGCACCGACGCAACCAACTTCAGCAAGCTCTCGCCCGTGGGAACTTTCTACAACGACGCTATCCCCGAATGCGCGGCTATCGGTCTTACCTGCACGGTTGCATACAACCTCAGAATGGACTTTGAAAACTACTGGATACTCACCGACGACAAGGCAAGCGAATTTATTATCAAAGCGGGATTGGATCTGGTTACTCCCTTCTCGATCACCGAAGGTAAAGAGCTTATCTCTCTCGGCGGCGACGCAATCATCGGTTACGATGACAAAGCAGCGACATTCAACGGTTCCATTATAAAAGACGGAGAAGTTACTCTTAAAGCAAAAACCGTACCCGACGGAAAGCTTGTAAAAGCGTCGTTCTCGGACGGCGGAGTCAGATATCTCACCGATACGAGAACAGAACTTCGGTATACGCCTTCTCCCGCAAGCGGAAAAATCACGCTTAAGGCAGAAGTGGTAGACGCCGTAACCGTAACCGGTAACATCAATTTCCCGGACGGATTGTCCTCGAGAGCGCTTGTCGGCGAGGTAAGAAGTACGGACGGAAAGCTCGTTTCATCGTTCTACAGCGCCATGGACGGTAAGTTCAGCGTTAAAACGGAAAAGGGCTTCAAGGGAACGCTTGCGTTTGTGCTTGACGGATACGTTATGAACGCTTGCAAGCTGACCGGCGTAGACCAGAACGTGGGAACGCTTTCGTTCGGCAAGTCCAACCTCGGCGGCTCGATATCGTTTGACGGTAACGTGGTTAATACCGCGGAGGGCGGTTCTGTCCGTTCGGACGGCAACGGAATGATATTCGAATATGTTTCGGACAATTCCGGCAAGGGTAACCTTGTAATTGCAAACGCAAACGATTATAAAGGCGATTTCGTTCTTTCCTTCACCTACAACCGTATGGCTGCAGGCTCCAAGAAAGAAGACTCCGACCCCAGCATAGGCGTACGTTTCTTCCAGGGCGGCGAAGCTTCGCTCGAATGTATGTTTATAGGTAACGGTTATCGTATATATCACGATTACGACGGCGGATTTGACAGCCGCGACGAGAAGAGAGGTTCTTCTGTCAGCCCCGTAAACATGCAAAACATCGCAACCATGCCGTATGACTTCAAGGTAATCAAAAAGGGCTCGGTTGTGTACATGCTTGCAAAAACCGGCACTATGGACAACTACAAGCTTGTGTACTCGTTCGATTTATACAAGTTTATGTCTACCGACAAACTCGGATTTACTATCGGATGGTTCTCGTTCGGATATCAGAACATGACCGTATCCAATGTGGTTCTGGAAGGAATCACCGACAGTAACGCAACCGAAATTGCGTCCGTAATGACGCTTACCAAAGGTAACGGCGGAAATGCCGTCATCGAAGGCGCAAACGGAAATAAGGGCATAATCGGCGCAAATTATAAAATTAAAGTGACTCCCGACGCAGGAATGCGCGTGTCTTCGGTAAAGATTAACGGCGTTGAAAAAATCGAACAAAAGAGTGCCGAAGAAACGGTAATAACGTTTACCGCAACAGCTTCGGACAAAATCGAAGTCGCGTTTGAAAAGGTTGTGTACACCGCTACCGCCGAGGCGGGCAGAAGTCGCACGGAAGGCGCGAAGTATGTCAAAGCCGTTATGGGAGGCGAAGTTCGCACTTTTGCGGTCGTCATCGACGAGGGCAAGTTCAACGAAGACAGCGTGCTTGTAAAAGGCAATAACATAACCATTTGGTTGCCCGAAGGCGAATGGACGTTGTCCTTCTACAGCGACATCGCAATGACAAAGCAGTGCGGAAGCGATCTTAAAGTAACAGTTACAAAATAATTTATGATTGACTGAATCTTCCCCTTGTATGGCGTTTTGCCTTTTCCGGGCGTGGCTCGGGCTGCCCTTCTTGTCAGTAGGGGGGCAGCAGGCAAGGCGTTTTCCTAAGAACGGGAAACAATCGCGAAGGCGTGATCAAATAAAAAGAAAACCGTTTTTGCCCCAAGAAAAGGCGAGAACGGTTTTTATATAATGCAATATGACGAAAGACCGACCGGGATACTTTTCCTGCTTTTTGTTGTTTAATTAAAACCGTAAATTGTTGTTTCTTCGGCCGTTGTACCCGCCGAAACGGCGTGATCAGATTGCGTCCGGCGGATTGTACGTATAAACTAAACAATATGTGAAAATGCATAAGAACGCCGAACGGAAAAAGGATTTTTCTTGCCCGATTTTTTATTGCATGCTGTTTGCGCTTGAAAAAAAGTTCAATTTATTGTATAATTAAAATATATACGTCTTATACTTAATTTTATTTAAAAATGTGAAAAAGACGGTTGTTTATTCGGAGGAACATATGATCATTCTGATAGGGCTGATTATCTTAATTGCACTAATTATCTTAATTGTAATAATAATCAAAAAATACGGCGGTTCATCGCAAAGCAGCTGCTTACCTTTCGGGAAAACGACTGCGGAAACAATAGGAAAACGTGGCGAATGGCTTGTAACGCAGGAACTGGGGCGGACAAAGGAGGATTTACAGTACGTTGTCAATGACTTGCTTTTTAAGGTCGGACAAGAAAAATCATGTCAGATAGACCACGTGTTTATTAATGAAAACGGAATATGGGTAATCGAAACCAAAAATTATTCGGGACTTATCTGCGGCAATGAAAAATGGCAGGAATGGACCCAGGTGCTGGCAAACGGCAAAGAAAAACATAGATTTTACAACCCCGTTAAACAAAACCGGACGCATATTCATAATTTGTCAGAATTATTAAAAATTGACGAAGATATTGTTTTTGGCGCAGTCGTGTTTTTGAGAAGCGCAGACTTGTCGCGCGTAAGTGCAAGCGGCGTTTATACAATCAGACAAATAGCCGTGATAAAAAAGACAAAAACCGGAGTAGTGCTTACGCCCGAGCAGATGAAAGAATATTATTGCAAATTGATTGAGTTGAAAAACAGCAACGATATCGATTTAAGCGAGCATATAAAAAACATTCGCCACAAGCAGGAACTGTTGCAAGACGGGATTTGCCCGAGATGCGGCGGCAGATTAGTGCTTCGTAGCGGTAAAAACGGGCAATTTTACGGCTGCTCTAATTATCCCGAATGTAAATTTACAAAAAACAATTAGTTTGCTGTT
>USKH01000011.1 GCA_900555125.1 uncultured Clostridium sp. | reverse complement strand
CTCGTAGGGGAAACGCCCCGAAAGGGTAAAAACGCTCTGAGGGCGAATTTTAAGCGTTAATTTTGTTCTGCGACAAAAAATACTTTAAAAATCCAAGCAAAACGCTTTTCTTAAACCGTAAAATATGGTATAATATTTGAGGAGAAGTTTATTCGTTTTTGCGTATTCAGGCGCATTAAACGGTCAAGCGAACAAGGAGGCATTTATGGCAGAGAATACTACGTCCGGCGTTCCCGCAGACAATCAGTACGATTCAAGCGAAATTCAGGTGCTGGAAGGACTGGAACCGGTTCGTAAACGTCCGGGCATGTACATCGGCTCGACCGACGAGCGCGGTCTTCATCACCTCATAGTCGAAATAGTCGACAACAGCGTGGACGAGGCGCTTGCAGGGTACTGTGACACTATCAACGTCGAGATAACGCGCGAAGGGGCGGTTTCCGTTACCGATAACGGACGAGGAATACCCATCGATATTCACCCGAAAGAAGGAGTTTCGGCGGTTGAAGTCGTTCTTACAAAATTACACGCCGGAGGAAAATTCGGCGGCGGAGGATATAAGGTTTCGGGCGGACTGCACGGCGTGGGTTTGTCCTGCGTAAACGCGCTTTCCGAATGGTTGGAAGTGGAAGTTTGCAAAAACGGCAAAATGTACCGCCAGCTCTACAAGCGCGGCGTTCCGCAGTATCCGTTGAAAGAGGTGGGCGACACCGATAAGCAGGGAACCAAAGTCACGTTCTATCCCGACAGTCAGATTTTCGAAACGCTCGATTTTTCGTACGAAACGGTAAGAAGCAGACTGCGCGAGGTGGCATATCTCAATAAGGGAATTAAAATACACCTTAAAGACAATCGTCCCGAACGCGAAAGAGAGGATACCTTCTGCTATGAGGGCGGAATTCTCGACTACGTGGACTATCTCAACCGCGACAAGAACGTGCTTTTTCCGCAAGCTTTATATATAGAAAAGCAGTATGGAGACAGCACGATAGAGATAGCGATGCAATACAACGACGGATACAACGAAACGGTGTATTCGTATGCTAACAATATAAACACCGAAGAGGGAGGCACTCATCTCGACGGATTTAAAAACACGCTTACAAAAGTTATTAACGATTACGCAAAAGAGCATAAAATTCTCAAAGACGAGGAACGCGTCAGCGGCGACGACGTCCGCGAAGGCTTGGTTGCGATAATATCGGTCAAGCTTGTCGATCCTCAGTTTGAAGGACAGACCAAAACCAAACTGGGCAATTCCGAAATGCGCGGACTCGTATCAAAAGCACTGGTTGACGGGCTGGGAACGTATTTCGAGGAAAACCCCGTGACGGCAAAGTCGGTAATAGAGAAAGCCGTTTCCGCTTCCCGCGCAAGAGAGGCGGCAAGAAAGGCGCGCGAATCGGTACGCCGCAAAACCGGACTGGAATCCGGACAAATGCCCGAAAAACTTCAGGACTGCAACGAACGCGACGCGTCGCTGTGCGAACTGTACGTCGTAGAGGGTGACTCGGCAGGCGGCTCGGCAATACAGGGAAGAGATTCGCGTTTTCAGGCTATTCTGTCCATGTGGGGCAAAATGCTCAACGTCGAAAAGGCTCGTGCCGACAAGATTTACGGCAACGACAAGCTCTATCCCATGATAGTTGCGCTCGGTACCGGAATAGGAGCCGAATTCAACATCGAAAAACTGCGCTATCACAAGATAATAATAATGGCGGATGCCGATGTGGACGGCGCGCATATAAGAACGCTGCTGCTCACCTTCTTCTTCCGCTATATGAAGCCGCTCATCGAAAACGGCTATGTGTATTCGGCAGTCCCGCCGCTTTACAAGCTGTCGAGGGGCAAAACCACGAGAGTGGCATACAGCGACGAGGAACGCGATAAGGTTTCCGCCGAACTTCGCGACGGCAATCCGAGCGTAAAAATAGACATTTCGCGCTTCAAAGGTCTTGGTGAAATGGATCCGCACGAACTGTGGGAAACCACCATGGATCCCGAAAAAAGAACGCTCAGAAGAATTACGCTCGAAGACGCCGAGAAAGCCGATCACATATTCTCGGTGCTTATGGGCGAAGAAGTGGAACCGCGTAAAGAGTGGATAGAAAGAAACGCTCAGTACGCAATCAATATCGACATTTAACGGAGAAAAATATGGCACATAACAGAGATTATAAGCCCGAAGACATCGCATTTCCCAATCAGGCGATTACGGAAAGCGAATTGGTCGGGGAAATGGAAAAAAGCTATATAGAGTATGCAATGTCGGTTATCGTCGGAAGAGCGCTCCCCGACGTGCGCGACGGATTGAAACCTGTTCACAGAAGAATTCTGTACGCTATGTACGAAGACGGTCTCACCAGCGACAAACCGTTCAAAAAGTCGGCTACATGCGTCGGTGACGTGCTGGGCAGATATCATCCGCACGGCGACGCATCGGTTTACGACGCGATGGTGCGACTGGCTCAGGACTTCTCCATGCGTTATATGCTGGTTGAAGGTCACGGAAACTTCGGTTCGGTGGACGGCGACCCGCCTGCCGCTTATCGTTACACCGAAGCGCGTATGAGCAAAATATGCAACGAAATGTTGCGCGATATAGAGAAAAACACGGTTGACTGGATTCCCAACTTCGACGAATCGAGAAAGGAGCCGCTCGTGCTTCCGTCGAGATTCCCCAACCTTCTGGTAAACGGATCGTCGGGTATAGCCGTCGGTATGGCAACCAATATTCCGCCGCACAATCTCGGCGAAGTAATCGACGCATGCGTGTGTATTCTCGACAACCCCGAAGCCACCCTCGAGGACCTTATGCAGCACATCAAAGGTCCGGATTTCCCGACAAAAGGAATTATTATGGGAAGAGCGGGTATCCGTCAGGCGTACGCAACCGGCAGAGGAAAGATAATAGTCCGCGCCCGCACCGAGTTCGAAGAGTACGGCAAGGACCACCGCACGAGAATTATAGTAACCGAACTTCCCTACCAGGTAAACAAACGTCAGTTGGTCAAAAACATTGCCGATCAGGTTAAGGAAAAACGTCTCGAAGGAATTTCCGATTTGCGCGAGGAAAGCGACCGTAACGGTATGCGCGTGGTTATCGAACTTAAACGCGACGCAAACCCGCAGGTGGTACTCAATCACCTGTTTGCGCAAACAGCGCTTCAGTCCAGCTTTTCCATAATCATGCTGGCTCTCGTGGACAATCAGCGTCAGCCCAAAATATTGTCGCTGCGCCACATTCTGGACGAGTATATACGGTTCCAGGAAGATCTTATTATCAGAAGAACAAAGTACGACCTCGGCAAAGCCAAAGAGCGCGCTCATCTTCTCGAAGGGCTTATCATCGCGCAGGACAATATCGACGAGGTAATCCACATAATCCGCACTTCCTACGACGACGCGAAAGAACGACTTATGCAGCGTTTCGGACTGGACGAAGTGCAAACTCAGGCAATTCTCGACATGCGTCTTAAAGCGCTTCAGGGACTGGACCGCGAAAAACTGGAAGGCGAATACAAGGAATTGCAGGAAAAAATCGCTTACTACGAAAAACTGCTTGCAAGCGAGGATATGCTTCGTCAGGTGCTTAAAGACGAACTTATTCAGATTCGCGATAAGTACGCCGACAAGAGAAGAACGGAAATATGCGTGAATTTCGACGAAATAGACGCAGCCGATCTTATCGAACGCGAAAACGTAGTAATCTCCATGACCCACTTCGGGTATATTAAACGCCTGCCCGTATCCGAGTATAAGGCTCAGCACCGCGGCGGAGCGGGTATAACCGCCCACAAGCCCAAGGAAGAGGACTTTGTGGAAAACATGTTTATCACATGCACGCACGACGACCTTATGTTCTTTACCAATAAGGGAAAGGTCTATCGCATAAAGGCATATTTCATACCCGAAGCCGAGAGAACGGCGAGAGGCAGAGCGATAGTCAATCTGTTGCAGCTTCTGCCCGACGAGAGAGTTACCGCCGTCATTCCCATAAAAGAGGGAGCAGACATGGAGGGCTGCCTTATAATGGCTACCCGTCAGGGTCTTATCAAGAAAACTCCGCTGTCCGAGTTCGAGTCTATAAGAAAAGTGGGCAAGATTGCAATAGTGTTGCACGAAGGCGACGAGCTTATCGCAGTAAGCAGAGTGTCCGAAGGCGACGACGTTATGCTTGCTTCCACGTTCGGAAAATGCATTCGTTTCGCCGAAAGCGACGTGCGCAGCATGGGAAGAACGTCTTCCGGCGTGCGCTCTATCAAAATGGATAAAGAAGGCGATTACGTCGTGGATATGGCGGTAATCGAAAAGGACAGCACCAAGGACGTGCTGACAGTTACCGAACTGGGCTACGGCAAACGCTGTGCCCTCGACGAATACCGCGTGCAGTCCCGTGCCGGCAAAGGCAGCAAGGCGGGCAAGTTCACCGACGAAACCGGCTCTATCGTCAATCTCAAACTGGTCGATCCCACCGACGACGTAATGCTTATCGCAAACACGGGCATCATAATACGTATGCCGGTAGACGAAATTTCGCGCATATCGCGCTCCACCAAGGGCGTGCGCATAATGCGCCTTAAAGACGACGGAAAAGTGGTTTGCGTTGCCGTTGCCGCTCACGAAGAAGAAGTGGAAGACCAAGCCGGACAAACTCCGGACGTCGCGGAAAGCGTCGAAAGCGTCGCTCCCGAGATAGCAGCCGAACAAAACGAAACGGACGAAGAAAACGCTGCCGTGTATTCCGAAAGCGAGGAAGACGAGCAGTAAATGAGGTCCGCAAAAAACAAAACGTTGAATTTGAGCGAAGAGCAGGAACGAAAGTATCTTGCTCTTTGCCCCAAAAAGTACGTGTCGGACGACTGCGTGATAAAGGGCGACTGCATGGAGATTATGTGGGATATTCCGCATTCTTCCGTAGACCTGATGATAGTCGATCCGCCGTATAATATGTACAAAAAGTTCGGCAGCGAAGAATTTTCGCGACAATCGATGGCGGAGTACGAAAAGTATACGCGCTCCTGGATTGAAAGAGCGTTGCCGCTTCTCAAAAAAACCGCTTCGGTTTACGTATGCTGCGACTGGTTTTCCGGAATTACGATAGGCGCCGCGCTTGCCGACTATTTTGTTCTTCGCAATCGCATTACCTGGCAGCGCGAAAAGGGCAGAGGCGCGCTTAAAAACTGGAAAAACGGCATGGAAGACGTGTGGTTCGCGTCTGTCGGCGACGACTATTATTTCGACGTTAACGCCGTAAAACAGCGCAAAAAAGTTATAGCTCCGTACCGTAAGGACGGCGTGCCAAAGGATTGGCAGGAGGAAAACGGCGAAAAGTTTCGCTACACCTTCCCGTCCAACTTCTGGGACGACGTAACCGTTCCCTACTGGTCCATGCCCGAGAACACTCCGCACCCTACTCAAAAGCCCGAAAAACTGCTGGCAAAAATCATTCTCGCCTCCTCCCGTCCCGGCGATCTCGTGTTCGACCCGTTCGGGGGCAGCGGCTCGACGGCGGTAACGGCAAAAAAGCTGGGGAGAAGGTACCTTACGATAGAAAAGGACGAGAAATATTGCGCTATGGCTGCGTATCGTCTGGAAAAAGCCGACTCGGACAAGTCGGTTTCCGGGATGAAAGACGGCGTTTTTCTGCCGAGAAACGAAAGATTTGTCGAAAAATAAAAAAATATTTGCGTAATTAAGGCATAATTCGCGAAAAAGAATGATTTTTTTGCGAAAGATATTGCTTTTTGCCGCACAATTTGTTATAATAATTCAAGCGTGCGTCGTTTTTTCGAAAATTGCGCAACCGTAAAAAACAAAACTAATCATCTTCCGTCTTTTCAAGGAAGAGTAAAAGAGGTATAAAAATGGGTTTATTTTCTTTTTTTGCCGAAGCGGACAACCGCAAAAGCATAAAGCGTCTGCAAGCCATTGTCGAAAAGGTTAACGCAAACGAGCAAAAATTCATCAATATGTCCGACGACGAACTGCGCGGCATGACCGACGTGTTCCGCGACAGAATAAAAAACAATTACGAAACGCTTGACGACATTCTGCCCGAAGCGTTTGCCGTGGTAAGAGAAGCGGGCAAACGCGTGCTGGGAATGCGTCACTTCGATGTTCAGATAATGGGCGGAGCGTGTCTGCATCAGGGACGTATTGCCGAGATGCGTACCGGCGAAGGAAAAACGCTGGTGGCTACTCTCCCCGCGTATCTCAACGCGCTCGAAGGAAAGGGCGTTCACGTCGTCACCGTCAACGACTATCTTGCCAAGCGTGACGCCGAATGGATGGGTAAAATTCACAGATTTCTGGGTCTTACCGTAGGCGTTGCTATTTCCGGAATGGAAAATAAGGCAAAGCGCGAGGCATACAACTGCGACATTACGTACGGAACAAACAACGAGCTCGGATTCGACTACCTGCGAGACAACATGGTAACGCGTGCTGAGGACAAAGTTCAACGTCCGCTTAACTTCGCCATTGTCGACGAAGTGGACAGTATTCTCATAGACGAAGCGCGTACTCCGCTTATTATTTCCGGCAGAGGCGGCAAGTCCAGCGAAATGTACATTCAGGCACAGCAGTTTGCCCGTTCGCTCAAAGAGGACGATTACGAAATCGAGGAAAAGAAAAAAGCGATAAACCTTTCCGAAACCGGCGTTACCAAAGCCGAACGTTTCTTCGGAGTGGAAAATCTCGCCGACGTCGATAACACCGAACTCAACCACTACATCAACAACGCCCTTCGCGCCAACTACATTATGAAGCGCGATCAGGACTACATTGTAGACAAAGGCGAAGTGCTTATCGTCGACGAATTTACCGGCCGCGTTATGGTGGGCAGACGTTACAGCGACGGACTGCATCAGGCAATCGAAGCAAAGGAACACGTAAACGTCCGCTCCGAAAACAAGACCATGGCAACCATTACTTTCCAGAATTATTTCCGTCTTTATTCCAAACTTTCCGGTATGACCGGTACGGCAAAGACAGAAGAAACCGAATTCAAGGGAATTTATAATCTCGACGTTGTAACCATTCCCACCAACAAGCCCAATGCGCGTATCGACGAAAACGACGTGGTTTATAAAACTGTTGCGGCAAAACTCAACGCCGTCGTGGATGACATTACCTCATGTTATCAGAAAGGTCAACCGGTGCTGGTAGGAACTACTACGGTAGAAAAGAGCGAAGAGGTTTCGCATCTTCTCCGCAAGGCTAAAATTCCACACAACGTATTAAACGCCAAAAATCATGAACGCGAAGCCGAAATAATAGCTCAGGCGGGTAAAAAATGCGCTGTTACCATCGCAACCAACATGGCGGGTCGCGGAACCGATATTCTTCTGGGCGGTAACCCCGAATATCTCGCGCTGGAACGTATGCGTAAGGACGGCATGAGCGAGGAGGACGTTTCGGCTGCCGTATCGTATTACAACACCGACGATGAAAACGTACTCAAAGCACGCGAAATTTACAGAAAATATTACGACGAATTCAAAATTAAAACAGACGAAGACAAAAAAGAAGTTATTTCTCTCGGCGGCTTGCGCATCATCGGCACCGAAAGACACGAGTCGCGCCGTATCGACAACCAGCTCAGAGGTCGTGCCGGACGTCAGGGCGACCCCGGACGCACAATCTTCTATCTCAGCATGGAAGACGACGTTCTGCGTTTGTTCGGCGGAGAGAGAATGATGGCAATCGCCAATTCGCTCGGAGCGGATGACGACACCCCGTTCTCCATGGGACTGCTCAGCCGTTCCATCGAAAACGCTCAGCGCAACATCGAAGGCAGAAACTACGATATTCGTAAACAGGTGCTGGAATACGACAACGTAATGAACCAGCAGCGTACCATTATCTACAACGAACGCAACCGCGTGCTGATGGGAGAGAACATTCACGACGAAATTCTCAAGATGATGCGCGACGAAGTGGACGTTATAGTTGCCGATTACACCGATCCCAAAAAGGATTGGCAGGAATGGGACTACGAAAACCTCAACAAGGAAATCGAGCGCAAGCTTTTGCCCGGCGACCCCGAATTTTTGTCGGAAGACCGCCTGAACAAGTGGACGCTGGACGAAATTAAAGAACAGATTTTCACCGCCATGATGGCGTATTATGACGAAAAAATCGCCGCCGCAAAGGAAATCGGGCTGGACTTCTCCGAAGTCGAACGCGTGCTTTTGCTGCGAGCAGTCGATTTCCGCTGGATGGATCACATCGATCAGATGGATATCCTGCGCAAGGAAATAGGACTTAAAGCATACGGAAATCAGGACCCCGTCATCGCCTACAAAAAGGACGGTTTCGAAATGTTCGAGCATATGAACGCAAACATTCAGAGCGACACCGTTTCCATGCTGATGCACGTCAACATAGAAAAGGCACCCGAACGCGAAGAGCGAAAAGTAGAGTTGGTTATGTCCGGCGGAAGCGAAAACGCAAAAGCTCCCAAAGCTACTCAAGCCGTTTCCAACAAAGTGGGAAGAAACGACCCCTGCCCCTGCGGAAGCGGTAAAAAATATAAAAACTGCTGCGGCAAAAACAGCTGATAAAAACCGATTAAAGCCGGGAGAGTAAATTCTCTCGGCTGATTTCGATAAATAAAAGGCGTGCGATTAGCACCGAAATTATAATAAAACTTGCAAAAAACCCCTTAAAGAGGAAATATGTTAATATTAGACGACTTAAAATTCAAACTAAAAAATCTCGTGCAGAAGTTCGACGGCGTTTGCACCGCGTTCGACGTTCCGGCACTTGAAAAACGCGCGGAGGAACTTTCTCTGCAACAACAGGATCCCAATCTGTACAACGACCCCAAGCACGCAGCCGAAATAAATTCGGAAGCAAAATTCATAGAAGAACGGCTTAATACTCTTTCTCGTCTTCGTTCGGGGCTGGACGATCTGTCCACGCTTATCGAAATAGTCGAAGCCGAAAAGGACAACGAGCAGTACGAAGACGAACTTAATTCCACCTATGCAAAGCTGGACGAGGAAATAGAACAGCTCAATCTCGAAACGCTGCTGAAAGGCGAATATGACAAAAACAACGCCATTTTAATGTTGCAGGCGGGCGCGGGCGGAACCGAGGCTCAGGACTGGGTGAGCATGCTGTATCGTATGTACCGCATGTACGCCGAAAAGCGAGGTTTCGATGTGGAAGAGCTTGACCGCGTGGAAGGAGACGTTGCCGGAATAAAATCGGTATCCTTTATGATTAAGGGAATAAACGCTTACGGCTACTTAAAGGCGGAAAAGGGCGTTCATCGCCTTGTTCGCATTTCGCCGTTCGACGCAAACGCGCGCCGTCACACGTCGTTTGCCAGCCTCGAAGTAATGCCGGAAATAGAAAACGACACCAGCATAGAAATCCGCCCCGAAGATATCCGCGTGGACACCTATCGTTCGGGAGGAGCCGGCGGTCAGCACATCAATAAAACCGACAGCGCCGTGCGTATTACTCATCTTAAAACCGGCATTGTCGTTCAGTGTCAGAACGAGCGTTCGCAGATACAAAACCGCGAAACGGCAATGAAAATGCTGGTAAGTAAACTGGTAGAACTGCGCGAGCGCGAAAATCTCGAAAAGGCAAACTCAATAAAGGGCGAAATCAAAAAAATAGAGTGGGGCAGCCAGATTCGCTCGTATGTGTTCCAGCCCTACACTCTCGTAAAAGACCATCGCACCGGCTTTGAAAACAGCGACATTTCCGCCGTTATGGACGGAGATATAGAGCCGTTTATAAACGACTATCTGCGTAAATCCTGATATGTACGACACTCAAGAAAAATTCAATAAACTTAAAGACAAACGAGAAGTGCTGGTTCTGGGAATAGAAAGCTCGTGCGACGAAACAGCCTGCGCAATCGTAAAAAACGGCAGACAAGTACTCTCAAGCGTGATTTCCACTCAGATTGCAATTCACAGGCAGTTCGGCGGCGTGGTGCCGGAAGTAGCTTCGCGCAATCACACGATGGCGGTAACGCGCTGTGTGGACGAGACGCTTAAAAAAGCAAACCTGACCATGGACGATATCGACGCGGTTGCCGTAACGTACGGAGCGGGGCTTGCGGGTGCGCTACTCGTGGGAGTAACCGCCGCAAAAGCACTTGCGTACGCCACGAATAAGCCGCTTATAAAAGTAAATCACATCGAAGGTCATATTTCCGCCAATTACGTGCAGTTTCCGTCGCTTAATCCGCCTTTTCTCGCCCTCGTGGCGTCGGGCGGACATACTCTTATAATAGATGTCGAGGACTACTGCAGCTACAAACTCATGGGCGGAACCACCGACGACGCAATCGGCGAAATGTTCGATAAAACCGCGCGTCTGTTGGGACTTCCTTATCCCGGCGGACCGGAAGTCGATCGCCTTGCCAAGCAAGGACAAGCCAATATCGATTTTTGCCACACTCACAAGAGCGTCAACGGGGACCTCAATCTGTCCTATTCCGGACTTAAAACGGCGGTGGTAAACTACCTGCACAACGCCATGCAGCGCGGCGAGCAGGTGAAAAAAGAGGACGTTTGCGCTTCAATAACCAAACAGGCTGTGGACCTTCTCGTAAGCACGGTTATGGAAGCGGCGGCAAGGGCTGATCGCAAGACTATAGTACTTGCCGGCGGAGTTGCGGCAAATTCGTTCTTGCGCGAAAAACTCAAATCCGAGGGCGAAAAAAGAGGATACGTAGTGCTGTTTCCGGCACCCGTGCTTTGCACAGACAACGCTGTTATGATTGCCGCCCGCGCATATTTCTCGATAAAAGAAGGAAAGGACGAGGCTTTTCTCGATCTCAATGCCGATCCCTCTTTAAGGACGGGAGTATGAAAAAGCGCGTGGTTATAGGAATGTCCGGCGGAGTGGACAGCTCGGTTGCGGCATACCTTTTAAAACAACAGGGCTACGACGTCATAGGCCTTTTCATGCACAACTGGGAAGAGGAAGAAGGCGGCTACTGCACTTCCGCCGACGACTGGAACGACGTTATCGGCGTTTGCGGAAAACTGGGCATACCTTATTATTCGGTAAACTTCGCCAAAGAGTACATGGACAGGGTATTTACGTACTTTCTGGACGAATATCGTAAGGGAAGAACGCCCAATCCGGACGTACTTTGCAATCGCGAAATAAAGTTCGGTCCGTTTGCCGAGTACGCAAACAAATTAGGAGCGGACTTTGTTGCAACCGGTCATTATTGCGATATAAGCCGCGACGGAGAAAAAACCATGCTTCTCTCCGCTCTCGACGACAACAAGGACCAGACCTATTTTCTCAATCAGGTGAAAACGACGCAGCTTCAAAACGTAATGTTCCCGCTGGGCAACATGAAAAAGCCGGAGGTGCGGGAAATAGCCGAAAGAGAAGGGCTGGTTACGGCGAAAAAGAAGGATTCAACCGGCATTTGCTTTATAGGCGAGCGCAAGTTCCGCAAATTCCTGTCCGAATATCTGCCCGGCAAAAAAGGAGATATAACAGACACCGAAGGCAAGGTAATCGGCGAACATCTGGGGCTTATGTACTACACGCTCGGTCAGCGCAAAGGACTGGGCATCGGCGGCGTAAAAGGAGAGGATCAGAATCGCTGGTACGTCGTGGAAAAGGACATGCAAAACAACAGGCTTGTGGTGTCGTGCGGCGAGGGCGAAGAACTTTTTTCGCGCGGGCTTACCGCAAGCGGACTTAATATAATTGGCGAGTGGGATAAGAAAGACTTTATTTGTACAGCGAAATTCCGCTATCGTCAGGGCGAACAGGAAGTTTCCGCGCATATCGACGGAGATAAACTGAGCCTTTCGTTCATGCAGCCGCAAAGGGCTGTCACACCCGGTCAATATGCCGTTTTATATACGGAAAGCGATATCCCCGGCAAGAGAAGATGCCTGGGCGGCGCGGTTATAGAAACGGTTGTCAAATAGATAAACAATAAGGAGAAATTAAATGATAAGTAAATTTTCAGACGAAAAACTGCGCGAGATCATCTCTTCGATGACCGTTCGCGAAAAAGCGGCGCAAATGACTCAGCTCAACGCAAATCTTCTGACCACCGACGAGAACGGCGAAATAACCGGACCGGCTTTGCAGTGGTCGCTTACAAAAGAGGACGTGCACGCAATGGGATCAACGCTCAACTATCGCGGCGTTAAGGCATGTATGGAAATGCAGAAGGCACACCTTGAAAACGATCCGCACGCTATTCCGCTGATGGGAATGATGGACATTATTCACGGCTGTCACACCATTTACCCCGTTCCTGTTGCGCTCGGCTGTTCGTTCGAGCCGCAGATGATAGAGGAACTTTATTCGATGGCAGCAAAAGAAGCGGCGGCTTCGGGCGTTCATGTGGCGTTCGCGCCTATGTGCGACCTTGCCCGTGACGCTCGTTGGGGCAGAGTGGTCGAAACTACCGGCGAAGACCCGTATATGAACAGTCTGTACGCCGCAGCCGCAACCCGCGGTTTCCAGGGCGACGATATAAGCGACACGCATAAAGTTGCCGCATGTCTTAAACATTTTGCTTGCTACGGAGCAGCAGAGGGCGGCAGAGATTACAACACCGTCGACATGAGCGAGCGCACGGCAAGAGAGTTTTACTTAAAGGCTTACAAAGCTGCCGTGGACGCGGGTATCGCCATGGCAATGACTTCGTTCAATATTTACGACGGCATTCCGATGACTGCAAACAAAGCCATGACCGTTGACCTTCTCCGCAAGGAATGGGGCTTCGACGGCGTAGTCATCTCCGACTATAACGCGTTCGGAGAAATGGTTCCGCACGGCTACGAACAGGACGGCGCAAAGATTGCTCTGCGTGCGTTCGAAGCGGGTGAAGATATCGAAATGATGTCGCCCAACTATCTGTTCAATATGGAAAAACTGGTAAAAAGCGGCAAAATCGACGAAAAAGAGCTGGACGAACGCGTGTTCCGTATTCTCAAACTCAAACGCGACCTCGGATTGTTCGACGACCCTATGCGCGGTATGAGCGAAGAGCGCGAAAAAACCGAATGTCTTACTCCCGAAAACCGCGAGTTGGTTCGCAAAGCCGCCGAAAAGAGTTGCGTTCTCATTAAAAACGACGGCGCGTTGCCTCTTAAAGACGAAAAAGTTGCGCTTATCGGACCGTTCGCCGACGCCGGCAACATTATCGGAACGTGGCGCGCGTACGGCAAGAGCGAGGATACCGTTACGATCAAAGCGGCGTTTGAAAAGGACGGAAAGCAGTTTACGTACGCATGCGGTTGCGGCTGGGAACTCAAAGCCGACGACGAGAGCGGATTCGAGGAAGCCATCGCCGTTGCGAGAAGAGCGGACAAAGTGGTCATGTGCCTCGGCGAGGAGCAGGATTACAGCGGCGAGGGAAAAAGCCGTTCGAATATCGTAATTCCGGCACTGCAAGTAAAACTGCTTGAAAAAATCAAAGAAGTAAACGACAATATCGTGCTTGTTCTGTTCACCGGCAGACCGCTTATTCTCACCGATATTCTGCCGCTTTGCAAGGCGGCAGTGCTTGTCTGGCAGCCCGGAACCGAAGGCGGCAGCGCAATCGAAAATCTTTTGTACGGAAAAGTCAATTTCTCCGCAAAGCTTTCCATGTCCTTCCCGTACGCGGTGGGACAGTGCCCCGTTTACTACAATATGATGAATACCGGCAGACCCTGCTACGGCGACTTCGAGAAAATGGGATACTCGTCCAGATATCTGGATATTCCCACCCGTCCCTTCCTGCCCTACGGCTTCGGTTTGTCCTATTCCAAGTTCGAGTACGGCAAAGTTACGCTTTCGTCCGACAAAATGGAACGCGGCGGCACGATAACCGCTTCGGTGGAAGTTACCAACGCTTCCGAAACGGACGGCGAAGAAGTGGTACAGCTGTATATTCACGACCTGTTCGCTTCACGCGTGCGCCCCATAAAAGAGCTTAAAGCGTTTAAGAAACTGCCGATCAAAGCGGGCGAAACCGTGCTTGTCGAGTTTGAAATCGACGAAAATATTCTTAAATTCTGGGACGAGAACATGGACTATGTTGCCGAAAACGGCGAGTTCGATATCTTTATCGACGGCAGCAGCGCAACCGAGAATAAGGCTCGTTTTATCCTGCAATGAGAGCGGTAATTCAGCGCGTTAAAAACGCCTGTCTTAAAGTGGACGGCGTCGTCATTTCGGAAATAGGCAAAGGGTACGTCGTGTTTTTCGGCGTAAAGCAGGGCGACGATCAAAGCAAAGCCGATTACATCGTGCGTAAAACAGCCGCCATGCGCCTGTTCGAGGACGGGAACGGAAAGATGAATCTTTCGCTTTTGGACGTCGGAGGCGACGCGCTTGTGGTGAGCCAGTTCACGCTGTACGGCAGCCTGAAAAAAGGCACAAGGCCGTCGTTCAACCGCTCGGCGAGGGCGGAAATTTCGAAGCCGCTGTACGAAAAATTTTTGGAATGCTTGGAGGCGGAGCTGGGAAAGAAAGTGGGAAGAGGCTTGTTCGGGGCAATGATGAACGTAAGCCTAACCAACGACGGGCCCGTAACCATTATCC
>USKH01000010.1 GCA_900555125.1 uncultured Clostridium sp. | reverse complement strand
CGCTTCTTCTGATGCTGGTAGCAATCATCGGTTTCGGCGGATATACTTTGTCTAAGTATATCACGAGCAAAAAGAGCGAAGGATCCGCTCAGGTCGCAAAGTGGGGATACACGATTACGGCAAACAGCGACAATCTGTTCGGGAAGAACTATAAGTATGTTACCAACAGCAGCGTTGTAACTACCGACACAGCCAATCTTACCGTTAGTGCAAGCGGTACTTACAATGTAGTCGCTCCCGGAACTAAAGGTTCGATGAGCTTCACCATTAAAGGAAAAGCCGAGGTTAAATCCAAGATCACTATCACCATGAGCGATGTAAAAGACGTTACTCTCAAGTATACCGAAGGGGACGCAACCGATGTCAACACTTACAATCCCGTTAAATGGACGCTTAGAAAGAACGGTGGGGAAGTTACGGGAGCAACCGGAGTAACTCTTGCAACTCTTTTAACTAAACTTAACGCAGTAACCACTTACGAGGCGGGAGCCGCAGAGGTTGACGACACCTACACCATCGAGTGGGCATGGGCATTTGAAGACGGCACCGTTAAAACGGACGCGCTCGATACATTGCTCGGAATGATTGCAAACAATGACGCTGTTACCGAAAACCAACACGAAGGCGTAACTTACAAGAAAGCCGCCGGAACGCTTACCGAAACTTCTTTCAAACTCAGCCTTTCTGTCGTTCAGGTGAAGGAATAATCGAAAAATAAATGCTCTTATGACAATTTGACAGGATTGCGTTTGCAAGCAGCGGACGCAATCCGCATATTGACAAATCGACCGGGCTTTCAATAAGCAGGTCGATAAAGAAAAACCGCTGCGAAAGCGGGAAAAGGAAACCCGTATTATTATAGACGTCTGGAGTCGTACACATGAAAATAAACGAAAAGTTTACTCATAGTCCCGTTGTCGGTTCGGTTCGCCGACTTAAAGGCGGCAGAAGAGTTTTCGATTTTGAAGACAAACTGCTGTGCTTTTTGCGGGCAGGAGAATTGTACGACTTAAATCTCACTCCTTTCTCCCCGTGCGGACGCGCTTCTGCTTCCGAGTGTCGAAAACCCGGAAACACTGGCGCGTTCGTTACGGACGGGGAGTATTTATATCGCGACGGAAATGTCGAAGGCAGATTGGAAGACCGAACTCTTCCGATAATCATTCTTCTTTCCTTTGCGTGTCTTATATCTTTTATTTCGTTTTTGATTCTGGCAACCAAGCTGCCGCGCCCCGTTATATATCCTTCGTTTACCGTTGCGGATAAGGACGGAGAGTGGTCCGCCGTAGGCAAAATAGATGTCTTTGGCGGAAAAATGTTAAAACCCGGCGAAAACGGAACATACATGTTTGTTGTCAACAATCCGCATAACGCACAATTGCGGTGCGACATCAGATTAAACTTTAATTACGAAAACAATCAGAAGTTGCCCCCGTTGCAATACGAAATTTTTTCCGAAGGTCGTCGGCTCGACGTCTATAAGGAAGAAAAATTCATCACGGTGCGCGACGTAATCATAAAAGAAAGAAGCAGTCGTTCTTTTGCGATAGAATGGCTGTGGCAGTTCGAAAGCGGCGACGATCATCACGATACCGCAATAGGAACTGCGGGCGGCAAATATGCCGTTACCATAGAAATAGTTGCACAGGAAGCATAAAAAGGAGATTGCGGCAAATGGAAAAAACCGAGAAAAGAAAACCGTCGGCAAGAAAAATACTTTCGATTACGGGAAGCGTGGTTCTTTCAACGATAATTGTCGTCCTTGTTTTTATGGCAGCCGTTCTTGCGTACGACAAATACATAAAAAAATCCGCCATTCCGTCATTTTTCGGTAAGTCTTTGCTTGTAATCGCAACGCCGTCTATGTCAGGTTCGATAGAAGCGGGCGACGCGATAATAATAGAAAAACAAGACAGTTACGAGGTGGGAGATATCATAACCTATTTCCCGGTGGGAGAGAACACGTCTGTTACGCACCGCCTCGTTCGCATAGAAGGAGACAAATACTACACAAAAGGCGATGCCAATCCGAGCGAAGATCCCGATCCCGTATATTTTTCGCAGATAGCCGGTAAGGTTACGGGCAGAATAAGAAACATAGGTATTCTGATAGAATGGCTGCGTTCGTGGCAAGGAATAGCTTTTCTCGTCGCGATAGCGGCTGTCGTCGTCGCGATAATCATGGTAGGAGACAAATCTAACGGTCTTCCTTCCGGAGAAGAGAACTCCGCAGGGAAGACTGCGGAGGACGAAAATGAACAGTAAAAAACGCAATTTAAGCCTCATTCCGTTTTTTCTTGCCGCGTTGTTTGCCGTGATTGCCGTGGGCGGATCGGTAACGTTCGCTCGGTTTTACGGCGAATACGAAAAGAAAAAAGAAGCGGGAGTAGCCGTTGTCGTTGCAAAACTCGAAACAAATTCGGTTTATCGCACCGACTCGGAAGGCATGCGTATTTCGGTTGCGTTCGACCCGACAAGCGAAAGCACCGCCGTTAAAGACGTCGAGCCGGAAGACGTAATAGATTACTATTTTACGATTACGGGCGCAGACGGAAGAAAGGAAAACGAAGTGTCCATGAAAGTGACGCTCGTCATAAGAGTAAGGCTCGAAATGATAATTCCGGGAGAAAACGTCATCCGGACGTGCTATTTTGCCGGATGGAAAAATTATACGGCTGCCGACGGCGTCCGGGCGGGAGGAAGTCTTAAACTGTACCACGGCGCGGAAGGCGAAAACGAAACCGACATTCGCCCGTCGATAGGAGGCGGCGAAGAGGTTGATTTTTCGGGCAACAAACTGTCCGTATCGAACAACGCCGACGGATCTATAGATAATAAAACCGGACTTCTGATGACTGCCGACGACGGCAAAAAGGACCATGCTTATCACATTCGGTTCAGACTGCCCGAACAAAGCAGCGTAACCGAAAGTTATGCGGGAGCAAAAGTGTATTTCGACATCGGTATAATAGCCGAACAAATACGAAATTAAGAAAAAACATAAAATCGAATAAAAAACATTGAAAACGACCGTTATGGAGGCAATCTTATGAGTAAAGGCGCCGGAAAAAAGTTAATATTTCTGTTCGCCGTGCTTCTTGCACTGGTCGTTTTCGCATGTGTTTCGGTGTCGAAATTCGTTTTGACGGATAAAAAAGAACTGGTGGGAGCGTACACCGATTTCGTTCTGTCGCACGACGGAGCCGGACAAACGGCGGTGTTAAGACAGACAGGAACGACGGCAACCGGTTATATAGCCGTTACGGTATCCAATTTCGCCGATGAAAAAGTATCCAGACGTAACGTGCGATTTATGATGCGCCCGCCCGTTTCCGGCGTTTCCGGCGAAATTTCCGACGGATACGTTACGGATGCCTGGGGCGTCAAGCATAACGTAACTGCCGAAAGCAGCTATTACGACGTCGAAATCGTGGACGAAAACGACAACGTCGTTTCGGGAACTTCGGACGTAACTATTCTGGAAGCCGACGTAAAAAACAGCGTATCGCTGCTGCTTAAAATAACCAGAAAGGCTACGGCGCCCGCAATGGACGCGGACGGCATAGAAAACTTTTCGATAGTGCTGGAAACAAGCGAACCATATAAAGACTTACAGGTTTTTACCGTAAACACTACCATGGCGAGATTGTCCGTGGGCGTGTCGTCCGACGTTTATAACGGCTATGACAGAAAAATCGTCAACCTGAAAGCGGCGGTGGATTTTGTCCGCAACGCAACCGTACAAGAAAATTCTTCGTATCTTGCCGAAGTAGAGTTTTCTCTCGTGGGCGAGGTTGTTTTCGACGCGGTTTACTATGAGGAAGAATACGGTTTTGCGCCCGTGTACAACGCCGGGCGCGATAAAGTAACGCTTACCGTACGCGCGGGTGCGGACGTGTACCTTAGCTTTTATGTTACGGGAACGTGCAACGTAGCTGTTTCCGCAACCGTGTACGACGGGCTGACCCAACCGGGCGCCGAAAAAGTATCCGGCGTAAGCGACAATAAAATCGTGTTCGCATCGGCATAAAAGGAGCGATGACAATGAAAAAGAGTGAAATAAGAAAGTTAATAATCGCTTGTCTAATAACGCTGAGCATTCTTTTTTCGTTGCTTGCGGTGTGTTTTTCGGTAAACAAAACATTCTCGGCGTCGGTAAGAGTTGTCGTACCCGAAGGGAAAGAAGTAAGCGTGTACGTTTCCGGCAACAATGTGAAAAAGGACGCCGACGGCAAAAGTTATACGGTCCCGAAAAACGGAACGATTACCGTAACGGTAGTAAACGAAAGCGAGCTTTTTGCAGGCATGAAAATAAACGGCAACGCATACGACGTGCCGGTAGTAACGCTCACCGTCCCCAATTCCGGCGAGCTGAACATAGAAGTTACCTCATCGCAGCCTTTTGCCGAGGACAAGGGCAGATATTTCGGAAACCCTTACGTTTTATCCAAAGAAGAAGACGTTCTTGCGGTTGCGCGTATTCTCGCCGGAAAAGGAACGGCTGAAGATTATATCCGATTGGGAGAAACAGAACAAACAGCTTCAAAAATCCGTTACGGCTACTATCGCCTCGGTACAAATATCTTCATGAGCAGCGAAGAGTTTTTCGGGTTGGGATTCAGGGGCGGACAACCTTTTTCCGGGTGTTTCGATTTCAACGGATTTTCGGTGACGCTCAACATGACGAGAACTAAGACCGTTTACGACGAGTTTGCGTCTGTCGCAAGCGGAACAAATCGTATAGCCGATTACGGCTTTTTCGCATACGTTTACGGCGACGGCAATTCGCCCTGTCTTATACGACAAGCCGACGTGCGGGGTTTTATCGGACTTAATACGGTGGGAACGCCGGCGGAAACCAATCATGAAAAAAGAATCAATGCGGGCGGAATAGCGGGAACGCTGGGTAAAAACGTCGTTCTCGACGGAATTAAATCATCGGTGTCCGTGGGCGTCCGAACCAATGACGCGTCTCAATATATAGGCGGAATGTTCGGAATTTGTTCGTCTTCGGTGGACCGGTGGTGTTATGCCGAATACGACGGAATGTTTAACGATATTTCGGGTATTACGTTCGGCGCCGGCGCAAGAGTAAATGCCGGTTGCTTTGCGGGAGTTCTGGAAAACGCAAGCGTGGACGGCTTTACCGTTTCGGGACAGCGCGCGATTGTTCTTGCAAATGCGCTGGGCGACATTTCGGGTTCGGCAATATCCGGCGGTTTTGTCGGCTCGGTCAGCCTCGGCAATCCGTCGTTGTCCGAAATAAGCGCGCCTCGTTCAATGGTAATCAGAAATGTTAATATAATTGCAACCAAAGACTATTCCGTAAACGCGGTTATCGATAATAAAGGGTCGGTTTCAAAAACAGCCATCAATCCCGACAATCCCATGTCAAATTCGGCAGCGGCGGTAGCGGGCGGCATTATAGGAACGGTAAACCGTTCGAAGGATGTTGCGGACGAGTCTTACACAATATTGTTTTCCGACATATTTTTCTCCCGCGCAAAAGGGGGAGCCGTGCAAGGCGAAGACCGACTTGCCGTTAACGCGGCTACCAAAGACGGCAGTTCTTCCGGCGCGGTTTATGCCGGCGGAGCTGTGGGCTTTATTTTTTCCGAAGGAGCCGGCTATATAAGTATAGAAAGAAAAGCGGAAACGCAAAAGGACGAGATACAATATCTTTTTGCCGACGCCGTGGACGTTAAAGCGGTGCAGAACGGAATAGGTCCGGCATATGCCGGCGGAATGTTCGGTTATAACTGCTTCAACACGGGCGACATTGACGGCGGCGGAAATAAACGAGCGATTGTTTCCGCCGGGTACGACTATTCGGTAACGGCTGTCCAGTCGGCTTCTTCTTCGACGGTGGACTCAAACGGAAAAAACTGCTTGTACAATGTTTGCGCGGGCGGATATACTTCGAGATTACCGATAGGATATGAGGAAAAAGATTTCGAATTTCATATAGGCAACGGAAGGATAAGAGCTTATCGCGAAGTCGGGTCTACGGCGGTAGGAGACATAAACGCCGGTGGCTTTGCCGGACGCGCGCTTAGTACTTCTGCGGCTGTGTTTTCTATAAACGGATATGACAGCAGCCCCGCGCAAAACGGAAAAATAGACAATCTTAAGGTGTACTATTCGGATTATTCTTATGTCGAAGCGGCGGGATATTCGTTCTCGTCCATAGATAATCGTTTACAGAGCGATCTTGGAAACAACATTTGCGTGGGCGGCGCGATAGGATATGTTCTCGGCTATACTTCGATAAAGGACGTAAGCGTAGATTATGCAGAGGCGGTTGGCTCGACAGGCAAAAGCACGCCGCATTTCATTTACGGAGTGCAAAACGCAAAAAATATTTCCAACCGTGACGCCGACCTTAAAAGCGAAGGCTTTGTCGGCGGTGCGTTCGGATTGGTGGCGGACAGTATTCTCGCAAACATTTCGATAACCGGCGATTCCCGTGAAAATTCGGTAGTATATTTCGAGTCTTCCAATACTCCCAATACGGCAAGCGTCGGAGGACTTATAGGCGCACTGTGGACGAGAAAACTTGCGGACAAGGTTTTGCTTAGCGGCGCAAAAACAGAATATATTCACGTAGCCGGCAAGGCGTACAGCGACAAACAAACCGGCGACGATACGTACGATATTTACGTGGGCGGAGCTATAGGCGTTTTTGCCAATCCGACACCCAGTCCCAACGCGGCCCGAAAAACGTATATCGAACATATTACCGTAAAAAACAGCGTGATAGAATCGATAGGCGAAAACAAGATGCTGACCTACGCAGGCGGAATAGTCGCCGGCATGTGGTGGCACAACGGAACATATCTTTCCTACGCCGTTGTTGTAAACAGCGCCGTCACGGCGTCCAGCATAACGGCAAAGGCATATGCGGGCGGCATAACCGGACTGCTGCAAAACTCGTATATAAACAATTCTCTCGTACAGAAAACCGACGTCAAAGCGGTTTCCGAATCCAATATAGCTACGTCCGCAGGCATCGCGTCGCGCGTCAAAGGCTCGTACAACGTCAGCCGTTCGTATTCCAACGCGTCGTTGGAATCGAGCGGAGGAAAAGGTTCGTATAAGGCGGGCATTCATTACGCGTCCAAAAGTCAGGTAACGACCGGCGATAAAAACTTTTTCGTAAGCGAGACCGCAGGCACGGACAAGGCTTACGTTGCTTCCGGTAACGCCAACTATGCGGGAGAGGACTGCGCGCTTCATCTCGTGTCGTACGGCGTAAACAAGCTTACGATAGACACGGTCGACGGTAAAGCTCAGGTATATTCGGCACTTGCCACGTACAACTATCCCGTTCCGATATGGAGCAGCGACCAAAGCGTGGTTTCGATAACATCGGGTTCGTCCACGCCCTATTATGCCGAAGCGAAAAAAGAAGGCGTGGCATACGTCAGCGCATATTGCACCATAGAAAATACAGACTATCTTTTGTGCAGTTATCCGGTAACGGTTGTAAATGCCGGCGAAACCGGGAATTTTTCGCTTGACGTCATCGATGATAAAAACACAGTTGTTAACGAGGAAAATTGCGATAGAACGGGCACCGTTACAAGCCCTGAAGGAGTGCAATACAAGTATTACAGGCGGCATGCAGGCAACCCGGATACCGTCGGTAAATTTATAGTAAAGCCCGGAACGCAGGCGCATATGCCGCAAAACGTACGTTTTTACGACGTTACCGGGTTGGCGCCCGCAGAATACGGCGACGATATATCGGCCCGCATGTCGGCAATAACGGCGCGAAAGCCCTCAAACGCCGTCGAAGTTTCCGCTTTTAACGGAAGAGTAAACGTCGGCTTTAATTACGTTGACGACGGCAACAACAGGGACGTCAAAAAATCGGTGTATATGTATGTGAACGATAATGTACGCGAAAACACGATAATCGTCATGGAATGCGATTACGCAAATACAACGTACGGCGTTATATTCGAGTTTGTGCCCAATAAGCTTACAAAAATAGAAATACAGCCGGACGAAGGTACGCCTTGTCTCGATTCGTATACGGACGCGGACGGCAACGCGCACTATATGTACGTCGGCGGCGATATAGTAAGATTTAACGAAACGCTTTTCTACGATTACCCCGCGCCTCGTTCGTATGTCGTAGAAACAATATACGAAGGACAGAACGTCACCGAAAACGGCACCGTCAACGTAACCGGCAGCGGATGTTTCCCGGTTACTTGCCGCGACCTTAAAGGCAATCTTTCCACAACCGCTTATATCGAAGTGGTTCGGGAAGTGGATTATTCGGTAAGTCTGGCGGGAGCAACCGCTTCGTTTGATAGGAAAATGGTCATGGGCAGCAAATTCGGCATCCGCATTGCTCCGCAACCCGGTTATAGTCTGGTTCCGGAAATAAGCGTAACGGTCGGAGCGCAGACTGCCGTCGGCGTTCCCGGCGAGAGTTCGTATTCGTTTGCTTTCGAGCATGCGACATACTTATTCGACATAGTGCGCGACGTTTCGGAACAATACGCCTACAATGTCGAAGTGCCGGCGGATTTTATATCTTTTGCAAGCGAGAACGGAGGAGTACATTTTTCGGTTTCATACAGAAAGATTTATTCGCTCGTGTTCATGTCCAACTACGGAAGCGACGAGTTTTACAGCTTTGAGGTCGCCGCGGGAGAAAAATTTGCGGACATAAACACCGACGATTTTCAACTGTGGAAAAAACAGATAATCGACAATCGTTACGGATTCGATTTTCAGGGATTTTATCCGATAAATCGTGCAGGGGACATTTCGTCTTACGGCAAGTCTTTCGAGGATATGCGGGCGGACGGCGTTTCTTGCGTAAACGGAACCATGCGTTTTTATGCGCGCTGGACCTATAACGTAATAGTAAGAACACCCGGGAATATCGCATTTTCGTCGACTTTTTCGTCGTCCATGCTGCAAAACGGCTCGCTGGTGCCTCTCGACGATCGTAACGGATTCGGTTTTGTCATGAAACCGGGTCAAAAATGGACCGGAAAGCCGCGTTTCGACGCTTTTACAAAAAACATCGACGGCACGTTTACGAATATCACCCGATTGTTTGTGCCTGCGAGTCAGGAAAACGGGTACTTCGTATCCGCCGAAAAAATGGCGGATAAAAGCGGGTTTATTTATATTGTCGCATATGCCGACAACCTTGAATTCAACGTGGGAGACGGAGTTTTTTACGACGGAAACAAATTGTATACGGACGGCATATTTACGCTTACGTACAACGTAAATTACGGCAAAAACGACCTTAAAAACGACGTGAAATTTTTGTTGAGTGAAGCGTTGCCCGCAAAAACTTCGCTTCGCCTGTTCTATGTCCGCGAGGGCGCGACGGTGTGGTCGGGCGGGTATACGCTCGGGTCCGCGAAAAGCGAAATCGCTATTTCGTCGTTTGTTTCGATGAAAGACAATTTACCGTTGTCGTCCGAAAAAAGAAAGGGCGCGACCTCCGAAAAGTTTATTCTTGTCGTAACTCTTCCGAACAACAGTAACCATTTTGCCGGAATAACGTCGGCAACCGCGGTTACGGCAAGCGTCGGTGCTTACGAATATAATGCGATTACCGTTCCGCACGGCGATCTTGCGGCTTTGGCAACCGATAAGCCCATGGAAAACCTGCCCGCGGACGAAAAAGAGTTTACGCTTTATCCTGCGGTAATACTTTCGGTAATCAACAACGGCAATACGTTTAATTTAATCAAAACGGGCGAGCGTGATCCTGACGTTACCGATTATCGCCATAAAGGAGTTTACTATATGTGGCGAGTGGAAAAAACCGCAGGCGGATACATCGGCGACGTTGTTTTCGACGGATTCGGGAAAGAAGTCGTGCGCACGACCGACGCGATTTATTATGCGGCTGCCGCAGGCGTTTGCAACGTCACGGGCGACCTTTCGGGGTATACGGTTTCTCTTATCGAAACAAGAAATATTCAGCAGCCCGCCGAAGCCCTGATTATATATAAGCAAGAATTTTGATTTCTTATTGTATTATGCGCGTAATCGTGAAAAAAACCGTTTGCGCGCTTGCAAAAAAGCATATCGACTGATATAATAGTAGCAGGCGAAACGCTTTACGCGCGGTAGCTTGCTATTACTTTTCAACGGAGAGCGCAATGGAAGAAAAAGTAAGAAAACTTACTTTAAAACGGCTTAAAGAAGAAGTAAAGACGCTTGAAAACGTCTTTTCCGAGGTGAGAATTCTGCGCGCGGATCAAGTCTGCGCCGGATTTTCCGATTGTTCCTATAAAAGCGGAGAAGCCAGGTGCTACGAAATATGGAAAAAAAGCAAGCCGTGCCGCAACTGTATAAGTTGCCGCGCTCTCGCCGAGAAAAAACAGTTTACCAAGCTGGAAAGGGTTGACGGAAAAATGTATCAGGTCATTTCGTCTTACGTCGAGGCAGACGGCAAGCCTTACGTGATAGAAATGATTAAACGTTTCGACGAAAAAATGCCTGTCGATCTCGGCGGAATAAACGATTCGGAAACCATAAACGATTATTACGTCAAAACTTATGTCGACGCACTCACCGAAACTCATAACCGCCGCTATTACGAAGAAAATCTCGCAAACATCGTTATTGTGGGCGGAGTAGTTATGCTGGACATCGACGACTTTAAGGTTTATAACGATTTGTTCGGGCATGACGCCGGAGACGCAGTGCTTAAAGCGGTTGCCGGAGCAATTAAAAAATGCATACGTAGTACCGATCGTCTCGTTCGTTACGGCGGCGACGAGTTTTTGCTTATAATTCCCGGAATAAACGGCGAATCGCTTTCTCGGTGTCTTTACGATATAAGTCAGGAGATAAGACATATCGTAATAGACCGATATCCCGCAATAAAGCCGTCCGTAAGCGCGGGCGGAATAATATGCGAGGACGATATCGTGAAAAAAGCGGTCAGTCGCGCCGACCAGTTTATGTACAGAGCAAAAAAGAAGAAAAACTATTTTGTTACCGAAAACATGAAAAAAGACGCGCTTGACGAGTTACGTCCAAGCGAGAAAGTGCTTATCGTGGACGATTCGGACATAAACCGCGAAATTCTGTCCGCTATTCTGAAAAACCAATACGAAATAATCGAAGCCGCAAGCGGAGAACAGTGCATAGAGAAAATAAAAAGCGAGGGAGAGGAAATATCTCTTATTCTGCTTGATCTCATTATGCCCGGAATGAGCGGATTCGACGTTCTGAATTATCTCAACGACAACCGCCTTATAGGAAAAATTCCTGTAATTACGATAACCGGCGACGAATCGGACAATTCCGTACGCGAGGCGTACGAAAAAGGCGTTTCCGACTATATCACGCGTCCGTTTGACGCAAGAGTAGTGTACCGCAGAGTGTCAAACACAGTCAATTTGTATTCCCGACAAAAGAGTCTGATACGTGAAATAGAAAAAGAGGCGAACGAAAAATGGCAAAACCGCACGATGCTGGTGGAAATTTTAAGCCAGATAATCGAATTCCGCGACGGGGACGAAAGCGACGGTAACCACGCCGGTCACATGCTGGATTTGTCCCGCCGCCTTCTGGAACGTCTTATTGTAAAAACGGATAAATATGCCGTTGCGGGACGTGAAATCGAACTTATTTCCACCGCATCCGCGCTTCACGATATAGGAAAAGTCGCAATCGACAAAAACATAGTAGGCAAAAAAGGAAGGCTTACCGCCGAAGAGTTCGAAACAATGAAAACTCACACGATTATCGGAGAGGAAATGCTTAACAACATGCCCGCGTATAGCGACGATCCGCTGATAAAGTACGCAAAGGAGATATGCCGCTGGCATCATGAGCGTTACGACGGGAAAGGTTATCCGGACGGATTGAAAGGCGACGATATTCCCGTTTCCGCTCAGGTTGTTTCCGTGTGCGACGTGTACGACGCGCTTATAAGCAAACGTCCGTATAAACCCGCCTATCCGCGCAAAAAGGCAATAAAGATGATACGGGACGGCGAATGCGGGGCGTTCAATCCGCTTCTGGTCGAATGTCTTATAGAAACCGAGAGTAGTCCCGAAGAAAATGCGGGCGGAGAAGAAATCGAGGAAAAACAGAGAAATGAAAAATAACACGCTGCGGAAAATAATAATATTGTTGTTGTCGATTGCTTTTGCAACCGCGCCTCTTTTCGCATGCGTCGACCGCGACTTCGACAAGACTTACGACCCGCTGCCCGAACTCGTAATCGGCAGCGACGACTACGCGCCGTATTTTTTCTGCGACGAAAACGGAGAGTTTGCGGGAATAGACGTGGAAATCGCCAGGGAAGTGTGCAAAATAATGGGCTATACGCCGCGGTTCGTGAACATCGACTGGTCGGATAAAGACAGGCTGCTGAAAGAAGGAAAGATAGACTGTCTTTGGGGCAGTTTTTCGCGGACGGGCAGAGAAAACGAATACAGTTGGTCCGATCCCTACTTAAACAGCAGGCAGGTGGTAGCCGTGCGCGCCGACAGTACGATAGAGAAAATAGCCGATCTCGAAGGAAAGAGAATAGCCGTTCAGTCGTCCAGTAAGCCCGACGAAATTTTTTCGGGTAACCCTTCCGGAAGAACGGCTGTCCCCAAAATAGGAATGATTTATTGTTTTACGGAACTCAATCAGATTTTCGCGTCGATAAGCGAAGGGTATGTCGACGCCATTGCCGGGCATGAAACGGCACTCCTCGAGTATATGAAAACAAGCACGGTTAAGTTAAAAATACTGGATGAACCGCTTCTCGAAGTGCAGCTTGGCATTGCTTTTGAAAAAGATACGCACGCCGACATGATAGCGCGGCTCAATCAGGCATTGTCCATTATCAAAAACAACGGTTTTATAGCGGGCGTGGCAATAAAATACGGACTTGGTCCCGAATCTTATACGGCGGTGTGATATGAAAGAAAACAGTCGTGACGCCAGATTACTTATACGTCTGGTTTCTATTCTGATACTGGTCGGACTGATTATTACGGTGTTTGTTTCCGTCGTAACCACCGAGACGGATAAAAACGATACCAAAAACAGAATGAACACTATTTTGTCGTACGTAAAAAAACAGTGCGTCCGATACGAAGAGATTGCCTCGGGGGAAACTACCAAAGCATTGTACGATCTGATAGACACCGCCATCGAAATAAGGAAAGACCAAAAATTAGGTGAGAATTGTACGCCAGAATATTTAAGAGACGTGGTTTTGAAAAAAAGATTGACCGGGTTTCTCGTTACCGACCTAACGGACTCGTCGAAAACACTGTATTACAGTAATGACGGCATAAAAGCCGAAGACTGGTATAGAATAACTCAAAAATTCAGTAACATATCCGCTAATCCCAACAAAAGTTATTCGGAGAGATATACGGGCAGCGACGGATATTATTACGATTATGCCATGGTTGCACGTTCCGATAAAAAAGGAGCGGTGCTTTGTTACAGACGTCACCGTATGGACGTGGTTGAGGGCGCGCAACTTTCGTTGGAAACGCTTTTGCACGGATACAGTTTCGAGCGGGACGGAGTTATTGTCGTTACCGACGGCACGACGGTTATAGCGTCCAACTTTCCCGAAAAAGAAGGCACTCTTGCCAAACAATGTTCTGTCGTACGCAAAATCAGATTGTTCCGGGAAAGAGATACTCTTATAAAAGTAAAAGAGGACGACGTATATTACGGCATGCGCACAAGCACGCAAAAATATTTTATTTACGCATATCTGCCCGAATCGGAAGTTTTCACCAATCGTTCGCTCATAATGTCGTACACATTGTCTTTATATCTGGTTTTCGTTGTCGTATTGTTGATAGTGCGTCAGAGGATGCTGCAGATACGCCATCTCGAACAGGAAAAACAAGACGAAATTTACAAAAAAGAAAAAGAAAGACTTGCAAACGACGCTATTCGCGCAAACGAAGTCAAAACCGACTTTTTGCGCCGTATGAGTCACGATATACGAACGCCTATAAACGGCATTCGCGGAATGGTTCAGATAGGCGAATATTATTACGACGACCCGGAAAAACAGAAAGAGTGCCGCGAGAAAATATGGGGTGCATCCGGATATCTGCTCGATCTTGTAAACGACGTTTTGGATATGAGTAAATTGCAGGCGGACGAGATGGAATGGAAGGACGAACAGTTTGTTTTCACCGATTTGCTGAACGAAATCATGACGCTTATGTCATTTCAGGCAAAGGAACACGGAATCACTATGTCGGCAGAACCGTGGAGCATTACGCACGACAATCTTTGGGGAGGAAAGGTTCAGCTTAAACGAATTTTTATGAATCTTATCACCAACGCCATCAAGTACAACAAGCCCAACGGCAGCGTGCTTGTTTCGTGCCGCGAAACAGGATTTAAAGAAGGCCGCGCGTCGTTCCGATTCGTATGCGCGGACACCGGTATTGGTATGGACGAACAATTTGTCAAAATTATGTACGAGCCGTTTTCGCAGGAAAAACGCTTTCACGGGAATATGTCCGAAGGCGTGGGACTGGGACTTTCGATAGTCAAAAAACTTGTTGAAAGCGCGGGCGGGACTATTTCGGTGTACAGCAAAAAGGGCGAAGGCACTTCTTTTACCGTGGATCTCTCGTTTGAAACTCTCGATGAAGAAAATAAACTCGCGCCCGACCTTCCTTCGGAGCCCGACGGAAAAAAACTTGCGGGCTGCAACGTTCTGGTTGCCGAAGACAACGAACTCAACTTTGAAATAGTCGAATTCATCCTTAAAGTCGAAGGAGCAAACGTTATTGCC
>USKH01000009.1 GCA_900555125.1 uncultured Clostridium sp. | reverse complement strand
GATCGAGTATTTTTTCAAGTTGCTCGTCCGGCAGAAGTTTCTGTTCGCGAACGAGATCTTTGATCTTCTTATTCTTTTTAAGCGCTTCCTTCGCAAGGTCGGCTGACTTTTTGTACCCGAGATAGGGACTGAGCGCGGTAACCGTTCCCACACTTTCGTACAGAAGTTCTTCGCAGCGCTGACGGTTGGACTGAATACCCTCGATGCAGTTGACGGTAAGCGTTTTTACCGCGTTTTTCATGCAGGTCAGCGATTCGAACAGTTTGTAGAACACTACCGGCTCGAATGCGTTGAGTTCAAGCTGCCCGGCTTCGGCGGCAAGCGTAATCGTTGTGTCGTTGCCGATAACCGCAAAAGCTACCTGAGTGACCACTTCGGGGATTACGGGGTTTACTTTGCCGGGCATAATGGACGAGCCGTTCTGCATTGCCGGCAGAATAATTTCTTCCAGTCCGGTTTTTGGACCGCTTGAAAGCAATCTCAAATCGTTGCACATTTTAGAAAGAGACACGGCAAGCGTTTTGAGCGCGCCCGAAACGAACACGAATCCGTCCAGGTTCTGAGTGGCGTCAATAAGATTTTCCGCCTGATTAAGTTCGTATCCGGTGATTTCCGCAAGCTCCGGAACTATGTTTTTAAGATATGCTTTTTTGACGTTGATTGCCGTTCCTATTGCCGTTCCGCCCAGATTAAGCGAATGCATTTCCGCTTCCGCTTTGCCGATAAGGCGCAGACAACGGCTGATGCACGACGAATATGCGGCAAATTCCTGTCCGAGACGAATGGGCACTGCGTCTTCAAGCTGTGTTCTGCCCATTTTTATAATGCCGTCAAATTCCTTTGCTTTGGCGTCGAGAGCTTCGATAAGCCCCAGCACGTTCTTTTTAAGTTCGGCACACATTCCGATTACCGTAAGCTTACCCGCCGTAGGAATGACGTCGTTTGTGGACTGCGAGCAGTTTACATGATCGTTGGGGTGGCAGATATATTCGCCCTTCTTTCCTCCGAGAATTTCGGTTGCGCGGTTGGCGATGACCTCGTTTACGTTCATATTTGCGGTGGTGCCCGCCCCGCCCTGAACAGCGTCGGTAATAAAGCCCGCATCCAGTTTGCCCGCAAGTGCTTCGTCGCATGCGGCAAATATGGCGTCGGCAGTCTTTTTGTCAAGAAGTCCGGCGGCGAGATTGACAATGGCTGCAGCCTTCTTTATCTTGACTATATTCATTATGAACAAGTGATTTACGGGTATTCCGGTAATATAAAAGTTGCGGTATCCGCGCAGAGTCTGAACGCCGTAGTATGCGTCGCCGGGGATTTCCAGAGTGCCTATAGAATCGCTTTCCAATCTTTTTTCGTCTGTCATAAGTATAACTCCGTTGAATTCGCTATTATTTTAACGTTTTACTCCTTTTAAGTCAACCGTTTTGAGCGACAAGCACGAAAATTATTGAACATTATTTCATTATCGCGTGCCTTGCTTCACGTTATACAATATGCAATCGGGGTAATGTCACGCGCCCGTCGTTTTTATCGTAATACCGCGTTCGATATCGGTTGCAGCGAAACCAAGCGTTCCTTCTCCGAATACAAAACCGGTTTTCTTTCCGTCGATCACAAGCGACTTTACGGTTTTTACGAACGGAAGTTTGATTTTTTCAAGCGAAATTTTTCCGAAGATTATTTTGATTTTTACATCGCCGTTTGTCTTTCTCTCAAACAAACCGTACGCTCCGCCTGCGCTCCACGGGCAGCAAAACTCTCCGTCTTGCACCGGGTTGAAGCCGATAGTTTTGTGCGGAATATCGAAATAAAAACCCGACGAAACGGGAATAAGCGACCAGCTTGCCATGCTGCGCGCATAATTGCTGCCGCATTCTATTTCGCCGAACGGATTACGATTCGATCCGTCGTAGCGATTGCGCACCGAACGCACGATTTTTTCACTTTCTTCGATCATGCCGTAAAGCGACAAAAGCGCGGCGAACTCGTATTCGAACCCGGTCATACATTCCTCGCAGTACGGAAGCGGCACGGCAGGCTTTACCGAACCTGTCGGGTACTCGCACATAACCGTTCCCGCCTCGTCGTTTAATGCAAACACTCGCCACGGATTGACAAACGAACGCATCGAGGGCTTATAGTTGTATTTCAGCATTGAACAGAGAGCTGTCTTTGCTTTTTCCGTCTCGAATATCTCTCCTATCCCCGTCAGGGCGGCGTGCCACTGCGCGCAAAGCTGATCGATTTCGCACCCCTCTCCTATCTGATATTTGATTTCGCCCGCTTCGTCGTTGTAGTACACGTCCGAACAGCCGAATTTATCGGTTATCGATTTGTCTTTCAGGTTTATTTTCTGCACGAAATACTCGCCGTTAAACAGTTTTTCGTTCAGGAACTTCCTGCCTTTTTCAAAAAGCGCGGTATATTTGGTAAAAGCCGCGCGGTCGCCGAGGTAGTCCGCAATTTCCGCTCCGGCTTTCAGTGCAAGCAGATAAAATCCCTGCAACCACGAATTGGCACCGAACAACTCCATATCCAGCGTGTGATGCTGTCTTCCGACAATTACGCCTTCGCCCTTTTCGTCCCACAAATCGGCATTCTCTGGCGAAGTAGCAAAATCGAGCATCTTTTTAACCGCACTCCACTTGCCTTTAAGCCATTCGTCGTCGCCCGACAGCTTCCATTCGCGGTAAATTTTGGCAATCGTGCCCATATGCCCGTCCACGCACGAACGAAAATCCCCCGGATTGCGGTCAAGCGGCAGTTTCAGACGGAAAGCGGTACCGCCGTCACTTCTCAGACAGTATTTAATTTCGAGGTCGCGCATCGAACGTTCGAGATCGGGGAAAAGAAAACAAAGCGCGCAGGCGTAATTCCACACATGCTGACAACTTCCCTCACACGAGCCGGCTTGTTCGAGCGAGCCTTCCCAGCCGTAAAATTCGCCGCCTTCCAGCCGCATTACGACAGGGCTGTGCAGCACCGCAAGGTTACTCAGCGCAGCGTCTTTGAAAACGGTACACAGCGACGAGTGCGCAACCGAACACACAAACTTTTCGGTTTTTTCTTTAAGCGCACCGAAGTTTTCAAGGCAATACTTTGCAACTTCCTCCGAAGAGGAAAAAAGCGTTGCGTAGTAGTTTTTCCAGGTTATGTACTTTCCGGTTGCGTCGCGCACGTCCTCCCAATAATTTCCGCGGTTGGGGCTGTACCACGACAAAACGAATTTAATGGTTTTCTTTTCGTGTGGTCCGGCGATTATCGTGCCGCACACCGAACAGCAGTCGTTTTTGCCGGGAGCCTCGTATTCTCGGTCCGAAAGACTTTCTTTTTCGCTAAATTCGCGGAAAAACGTTACTATTCCGTCCTGCCAGCCCCCTCTGTACCAATATTTCTGCACACAGGCGTTTTCGCAGCCGGTCATAACCGAAAGATTGCCGTAATCGGGAGCGTCTATATCGTTTGCCGCCGCGTTGATAAGTCCGGCTCCCTGATATCTCCCGGAGATGCTCTCGTTCAAAGACGCGCCGAAAGGATTGCGCACCGAAAATGCGGACGTAAACTCTATCGCGTCGTCCGTATCGTTTTCGTATTCTATTTCAAAAAAAGCCGCCGGCAAACCCGAATTATACGAGTCGTACGGGATAAGCGGATTAAACGCCGTAAGCGTTATTCTGCCCGGAAATTCCGCATCGGAAAATTTCAGCTCCGCAATGGGGAATTTACCGTCAAATGTCACTTTTTTGAAATGCGGAAATCCCGCCATTGTTTCGGCAGGCGGTCCGAAACCGTATCCGGCATACGGTATCCTGCGGTATTCGCCCATAAAACTGCCGTCATAGTCGCCCTGCAACACTTTGACAAACTTTTTTCCGCCTGTTTGCGCCTTTACGGCAAAATGAGTATATCCGTTAAGTCCTCCCTTGTCGGGTCTATCGAATATTTCAAAATCGCACATTCTTCCGTTTCCGCATATATTAACGCAACCCGTGCCTATTCCGCCCAGAGGAAACTTTATTTCGCGAAGGTTTTTGCCCTTGTATTTCATTCTTTTCTCCCGTCCTTTTGTTTGGCGAATAGCCATACTTCTCTATTTAAATTATAAACCAAGACAAAACAAATATCAACCTTTTTTCGTAGGTTTTTCAATCTTTGCGGTAGGTTTTTTGCACGAATGTACATAGCTTGCCATCTTTTAACTAAAATTTGAAAGTGTCCCGACCTTCCGACGCGATTTATACACAAAAAAGCCCGAACGCGAACTTTTTTCGTTCCGCCCGGACTTTTTGGTGATGTAATCCTCCCATATAAACGGCATGCGTTTTATATTTCTTTAATCATAATACAGCTGTTCCGTCGCATGATAAAAGACAAATCGCTCGTGACTTTAACGAGTTTTCCGTCGTTATCCTCGTCGAGCAGATATATTTCGTATTTTCCGTCTTTTCCGAAATCGACCGCAATCGCCTTGTCCGCCACGCTGTCGTCGTCGGTGTAATACGTAATCACGGCTAAACTCTTGCCGTTTTCGTCCACGCCGCACAGCGTATAGACGTTTTCGGGTTGAACGTCGCATCTCGCTTCGTAACGCATATCGTAAAACATTCCGTACCAATAAAGCGGATAATAGCCTTTAAGCGGCTCGTATGTGTAATAGTCGAATGCGCCGCAGAAAGCGGACGGGCGCGTATCGTAATACATGAGCATGTCGATGGAACTATCCTGCGCCGCGGACATACACGCCATCGTGAACGCCGCGCCTTTCATTCCGTGTATGGCTTTAAGCGAATAAACGTAATCTTCCGTCCATCCCTTTATGTAGTTCCATTCGTTGAGAATACTCTCGGCTTTTTCGTATCCGTAAACATTCATCAGCTTTTTGATGCGCTCGGCTTTTTCCACTAAATACTTCGGTTCGGTGCAGTAAATATGCCAGGAAAAGAAGTCGATTTCCACCTTTCTTTTTTGCATTTCGCTTAAAAACTCTTCCGCCCACTGCTCGTTTCCCGCGAGTGCCGGACCGCCGATTTTAAGGTTCGGGAACCGTCCTTTAAGGTACTTTGCCACGGTATCGTAAAAATCGAAGAACTGCGCTTTAGTACCCCCCCAGTTGCGTTTGTTGGGGCTGCCGTCACCGTCGAGATCGGGTTCGTTCCATATTTCCCAGTATTTTATGTTAAGTTCGTATCCGTCCGCCCAGCCTTCGTTGTAGTGACGAATTATATGCTCGCAGATTTCCGCCCATTTCTGAAAATCTTTCGGCGGCATCGTATTGTGCTTTTTGATCTGATGCTCTATCGACTGACCGAGACGGAAAAAAGTTTGAGTGCCGGCTTCCAGCGTAGTTAAAATCGATTCGTCCGTACATGCGAAATCGTACGAAGCGGGGTTGTTTACGTCTGCGTCGAAGTCCGGGAAAATCACAGAAATATCATGAGCGTAAGGGCCTCCGTAAGTCGAACCGCACAGATTGGAATCGTGATTGCGCGAATACGGAATACGCGCCGCCTTATATGCTTCAAAATTGCTTCTCCACTGGTCGTTTGCATGGCGTTTATGCCATGGACCTCCGTTTGTAGCATTCATCGCCTTGAATTTCCCCGCATTTTTATTCAAATCGAATTTTATCGTTTCCATAAAATTTACCTCGCTGCTCTTATGACAATATGATAACACGAAAATATTTAAAAAGAAATAAAAAATCGCTCAGAAAGTATTCATTTTAAATCATTCCCTCTTCTTCCGTCGTATCGGCAACAAACAAAAAAGCAGGGCTTGGTAAAGTCCTGCCTCTTTGTTTTGAGAGTTTATATAATTTGCAACGAATTGTCTTGATTATTTTTTAGGAGCGGGCTTGTGGCAACAGCCGCTGCAATGTTCGCAGCAACCGTCGCAGCCGATACTCGGCTTGCCCTTTTTCTTCCGCACTATCGAAACGACGACGAAAGATATTACTATTGCGGCGCAGGCGATTATAAGCAGTATTTCCCACACGCCGAGCTTATTGTTTGCCGCCGCGACGAGAGCGTTTATAGTACTTATAAAGCCGACCGGAATCATAACGTTTTTTCTCCTTTGTTAGCATTGCGCTTGTTGTACATAATTACGCCGACAACCACGAGAGCGATTGCGACTGCCCACAGAGCTGCGGTCCACCACCACGAACCGATAGTGTAAACCATTGCGGCTACGAGGTACGAGGTTGCTATCCAGAACAAGAGCGTCCATTTATAACGCTTTTTGTCCTGCAATTCCGCTTTTGCGGTAGCTACTGCGGCAAAGCAGGGAATAGTGGTCATGTTGAAAGCTATGAAAGAAAGCAATCCCGGAACTGTTATACCCGTATCGGCAATCATCTGAGCTACGTACGTTACGCCGGATTCGTCCTCTGCCATTGCGTGTCCGAGCAGGCATGCCGCAATGACGCCGAAGGTGGAAATAACGTTTTCCTTTGCGATAAGTCCGGCCACCGCAGCAAGCACGAATACCCAACCGAGCGAGCCGAGTTGGCTGCCGAAGCCGAGCGGAGTAAACAGAGGCTGAACCAGCTTGCTGATACTTGCCAGAATACTCTTGTCTATCTGCTCGTCTGCAAGTAATGTCCACGAAAAATCGAAATGAGTGAGCACCCAGATAACAATGGTGGAAACCAGGATAATAGTGAACGCTTTCTTTACGAAGTGCTTGGTTTTATCCCACAGGTGAGCCATAAGGTTCTTGAACTGCGGCATATGATAAGCCGGCAATTCCATAATGAAGGGCGGAGTTTCGCCTTTGAGCGTGGTAGAGCGCATCAAAAGCACGCTGCATATTGCGACTACGATACCCAGCAGATACATGCTGTACGTAATTACGTCCGCGTTGCCTGTTCCGGCATTTGCGACTATCGCGCCGGCTATTGCGGTAAGAATAGGCAATTTGGCTCCGCACGAGAAGAACGGAATTACGCGCACGGTTGCGGTACGTTCTTTTTCATCGGCAAGCGTTCGTGTGTTTATCATTGCGGGAACCGAGCAACCGAAGCCCATAATCATGGGCAGGAACGCACGACCCGACAAACCGAATTTACGGAACATTCTGTCCAGAATAAAGGCGATACGAGCCATATATCCGGAGTCTTCGAGAATAGAGAAGAACAGGAACAGAACGAGGATAGGCGGCAGGAAGGAAAGCACTGCGGCAAGTCCTTCGAGAATACCGTCGTTAATAAGTCCCTTTGCCCAGGCAGCCATACCGGACTCTTCGATAGCGCCGCGAATACCGCTCCAGCCGCCAATGCCGCCGTCCAGAATTTCGCCCACTATCATGTTGTTCCAGATGTTGTTAATGGCAACGCCCGGTGAGAAAACCGTTCCGTCATAGAAGCAAGCAACCCATCTTCCGCCGTAGTTTAATCCTTCGGGAACGGGATTTCCGTCTTCATCGCGCACTATTTCACCCGTTTCTTCATCGGTCTGATAAGCCACGTTGCCGTCCTTGTCCTTAATCAGAAACGCTGCGTTACTGTCGAGAGAAGGCATCCATGCCTGATCTTCGGTGAAACCGTTCATATAGAACAGGTTTTCGCTGAATGTGAGGTGGAACACGAGGAACAAAATCACGAGGAAAATCGGAATACCCCAGATTTTGTGAGTGAGAACCTTATCCACTTTATCGGATTTGGTCATCTTGAATTTGTCCTTGCTCTTGTGTTCGAGCGCGGGAGCAAAGTTTTTGGCTATGTATTTATATCTCTGATCGGCTACGAGTGCCTCGAAGTCGGATCCGAACACGTCGTCGTTGTAGGTCTTTTTGAAAGCCTCTACCATTCCGACCGTTTCTTTGTGCATATCGACTTCGATTTCGTCACCCTCCACCAGCTTGACTGCATGGAACAGAGGATTTTCCACCGACTGCCCTTCGAGAGCGATTTTTACGTCGCCTACGAGGTGCGACAGGCTGCTGTCTTTGAGAACGGTTACGCCCTTACGAACCTTTTGGCTTTCGTCAAACGCTTTGTCCATAAGTTCTTTAAGGCCGGTTTCTTTCAAAGCGGAAATCTTGACTACCGGAATGCCCAACGCTTTTTCAAGCTTTGCGGCATCTATCTTGTCGCCCGCTTTTTCCACAGCGTCCATCATGTTGAGCGCGATGACCATAGGAACGTCGATTTCCATAATCTGAGTGGTAAGATACAGGTTGCGTTCGAGGTTGGTTGCGTCGATAATGTTGATTACGCAGTCGGGTTTTTCGTCCAGAATGTAATTTCTCGCGATTACTTCTTCGGGAGTGTACGGAGAAAGCGAATATATACCGGGAAGGTCTACTATCGCAACCGGCTCGGCGCATTTCTTGTAAACGCCGTCGCGTTTGTCTACGGTGACGCCCGGCCAGTTGCCGACGTGTGCGGTAGAACCGGTCAAGCTATTAAAAAGAGTGGTTTTGCCGCAGTTAGGGTTGCCGGCAAGTGCAAATCTCTTCATATTACTTGTTTACCTCCATTTCCACGTTAACCGCTTCGGTCTTACGAAGGGTGAGCTCGTAGCCGCGAACGGTAACCTCGATGGGATCGCCGAGAGGCGCGCGCTTTCTTAAAAGAATTTCGGCGCCGGGAGTGATACCCATGTCGAACAGACGTCTTTTGATTTTACCTTCGCCGCCGACAGAAGCGACAACGCCGCTTTCGCCGATCTCAAAGGCATCCAATGTCTTTTTCATTTATGTATCTCCTTTTTCGATTTTACGATTTTAATTCAGGCGACGAATATTTTTGCGGACAGATTACTGTCAAGCGCAATTCTTCCGTCTTTAATCTTGCAAACAACCGTTCCTCCGCTCGAGCTGAGTACGCTTATTTCTCCGCCTACGGTTATCCCAAGACTTTCGAGATGTTTTTTGGTTTTATCTTCTGCGGAAATACGAACTACTTTAAGCTGCGTGTTTTGCGGTGCCAATACTATAGGCATTTAGGTCTCCTTGCTCCACTTTATGTGAAACTTCTTTCATATTCGCATATATAATAGCACTTATATTAAGACTTGTCAAGCAAAATGTGAAACTTTTTTCAGTTTTTTTGTTTTTTTTCTTGACTTTTTTTGTTTTGCGGGATAAACTATAGTCAATGAAAACGACCATACGACAACCGAAACAAGAAAGAGCGATAGAAAAGAAGAAAAAGATTATCGACGCCGGCTACAAACTCTTTTCCGAGCAAGGCTATTTTGGCTGCACCACGCCCGAAATAGCGAAGATGGCAGGAGTGTCAACCGGTATCGTTTACGGATATTTCAACGACAAACACGACATTCTTTTGTGCGTTCTGGACATATATATAAAAGAAGTTTCGGCGCCTCTCATGAAAATAGTTAAAAACCTGACCGCTCCGGTAGACGTCGAAAAGTTTGTAAAAAACATATTGGATATGACCATCGAAACGCACAAATCGCACGCAAAACTGCACGAAACGTTGCATTCGCTATCGGCTTCGGACAAAGACGTCGGAGCAAGATTTCTCGAACTTGAAAATCACGTCACCAAAAACCTTTCCGAAAATCTTCCCGAACTGGGCGTTAAAACTCAAAACTGCGCCGAAAAAGTTCACCTTTCCATGAATCTCATTCAGTCGTTCGCTCACGAATACGTTTTCGATCATCACCCGTACATCGACTACGAAGCAATGTACGAAATAGTGTTGTCCACAATCGTCAATATGTTCAGGTAAAACAAAAGCTCTCCGGTTTTTTTGCCGAAGAGCTTTTTGCTGTCGGTATTAAATTAAAATACAAGCGGTAAAACGCTTAAACAAGCTTCCACACGACAAACGAGATATTACTTTTCTCGTTTTCTTTTTCGCTGCCGTAAAATGCGGTTAAAATACTGCCGTCGGACAGTTCCGCACTGGACGGATAACCCATATCGCCGGAAACATCCTTTTGGGACAAATTTATCGGCTCGCTCCACGTTTTTCCGTCGTCACGGCTTATTATTGCCTGCTCGGCATACGGCTTTTCGCGTCTTCCGACAACGCAGATAAGAGCCCCCGAGGAATGCCTTATGACGTGTGGAGGCGACGCAAGCAACCCCAGATCACGAGGCTCGCTCCATTCCTTTCCGTCCGCCGAACAATCTGTCTGATAGGTGCGCAGCGGTCCTATGGCAGGCGAGAACCTTTGAACGCGCGCAAGTACGCTTATTCCGCCGTCCTCGCGCTCGAACGCGCACGGTTCGCACCACAAATCGCCGTTTTCCGCTTTTATCGGGATAAGTTGCGGCTTTGTCCAATTGTAGCCGTCTTCCGATGTCATATAATAAAGCCCTTCGGGCAGGAACTCCCGATAAACTCCCTTTTCGAGATATTTGTCTTCCACCGAAAAGCTTCTGCCCACGTAAAAGTATCGCCCGTCACGCAAAACTATCGGTCCGTGCGGCGCGGTTATCGGCATACGATATCCGACGGGAAAAGTGTTCCCGCCGTCTTCGCTGACGTAAACCCACGACCCTACAAGCGAATTGTCGGCGTTTTCGTTGAGCTTTATGTAATTTTCGATTATGTCCTTAACCGCTCCGTCGCCTCGGCGCGCATTTTCGGCACGTTGAAAAGAAAACGTATTATTGAATGTGGTTATAAGCACCTGCTTGCCTTTAACGGCAATGCCTCCGTCTCGATCGTCGAAAGGCGTATCTGCTACCGCAAACGGCGAAGTCCAGCTTTTGCCCTCGTCGTACGAATAACACGCAACCGTCTTTCCGAACGGACAAACGTGCGTTATCCTTCCCCCCGAAAAAGTTGCCATAAGTCTGCCGTCGGACAGACGTCCTACGGTCGACCATGCGGCATATCCGAACAAGCCGGCGTTTTTGTATATCACGCCCTCTCTCATCTTTTCGATTTTTTCTTTCATGTTGCGCTTCCTCTCTTTTTACTACGATAAGTTTACCACAAAGAATAATATGCAGCACTATAATCGCAGGACTTTATTCCCCGCAACCCTCTCCGTAAGCACATTTTCCGTTTATTCCGCAAAAAGATTTTTAAGCTCGATTACGGACAATTTCTGCGTTTTTCCGCCCGATCTGAACTCAAGATCGGCGCGGTCGTAATTGCATTCGTGCGAAACGGTCGTAAACCTCTTGCCGCCGTCGACATAAATTTCAACCGAACATTTGTCGAAAATCGCAATTATATCGGTCTTGTCGCCGTCCAGCGGAATTATCGCGTCGCCTGCCGTAAGCCGGTTATTTTTTGCGTTGCCGCGCATTTCCAATCCGAATGCGTCAAGGCAGAATTCCGTACTGTCGCTTTTTATCTCTATTCGGTATGCGCGTTTTTTAAGATCAAAGCGGATTTTTTCGCCCGGCGCAATGTTTTCGCGCAAAATCTCGCTTTCGTACAATTTTTCGGTTTCGGCGGCGGGCTGAATTTTCAGATACATATCTTTACCTTGCCCGCAAAGCGTAATTTCCTGAGGCAGACTCATTTCGCTTGCGCCGTACGCTCGGGGAGAGCCGATATTGTGCCAGCTTATCCTCACAATTCTGCCGTCCGTTCCCGAAAAACTCTGTGCGGCGTACGAGCGTGGCAAGCCGTCCGTCGTCCGACCGGGATAATTAAGCTGTTTCACACCGGTAATCTGTTTGAATTTTCCGTCCGAAAACTCGCCTATAACGTACCTGTCGGCAGCGCCGATTATCGCGCGGTATATTTTATTCTCTTTCTTAAATGCGTAAACATCGGGGCATTCGTTTTCGCCGTCTATTTTTATTTTTTGCAAAAACGTCCAGTCAAGCAGATTTTCCGACGTAAACAGAGCATAATCGTTGCCGGTAAGATACAGCGCAAGCAAGTACGCGTCAATTTCTTCCGCCCAAACTACTTTCGGGTCGCGATTGCCTTCCGCAATAAAGTCTATTATCGGCTTTCCATCGTGCTTTATAAAAGTTTTACCTCCGTCTGTCGAATACGCAAGTCTTTGCGTAAACGGCTTTCCCATCGACAACTCGCTTGTGCCGCCCGCAGCCGTATAAAACAGTAAAAGCGGATTTTTATCGCCTTTTTTAAGTCCCGAAAGGTTGCGCGTATCCTCTGTCGCCGAGCCAGAAAACATAGTTCCGTTTTGGTCCGGGAAAAGCGCGATTTCCTTTTCCTCCCACGACAACATATCGCGGCTTACAGCGTGTCCCCAGTGCATGTTTCCCCAATCTCGTCCGCACGGATTGAACTGGTAAAACATATGATATTCGCCGTCGTACTCAATCATACCGTTGGGGTCGTTGTTCCACCCCACTTCGGGCGTAAAATGCACAAACGGGCGCAGCTTGTCCTTGTCGGGCAAAACTTTGTCGTCGCTCTGAGTAATATCCAAGCCGTCTTCGTACTCGAAATAGACCTTTTTTCCGAGAAATTCGCGCGCGTCGTAACACGCAACAAAATCGCTTTTTCCTTGCGCCAACTTACAGTCGAGGTCAAAAACAAGTTTTTTCTCCTCGCCGTCGCCTTTGTAAAACCTGATTTTCGTCGTTTGCGCACCGCCTTCCACCGGTAGCAGAATATATCTTTTTTCCACGTATTTTTTAATCATAAATCCCTCTTTTCCGTAATCGTTCCTTTTGTCTCGCCGCATTTTTCGCCGCAAGACTTTTAAATATGTCTACATTATATCTGATTTTTTCTCTAAAGTCAACCTAAAAATAAAAAAGCCGCAGACGATAGTATACCGTCCGCAGCATGGTGGTGAATATCTCTTTTCTTCCTTTTATACTTTGCGTCTATCCGCTTAATCCGTCCGAAAACTCAAATAATACTTTTGCGAATAGAATTTTCAAATGTTACGATAATATTATACGGAACAATTTGTTCCATGTCAAGTATTTTGGAACAATTTGTTCTAAAATTTTGTATATGAACAAGTTTTCGGAAAGAATTTCATATTTACGGCACGAAAAAGCGTTGACTCGCATTATGCTTGCCGAAAAACTGGGTGTTTCCGTGCGCCAGATTTCATACTGGGAATGCGGTCAGCGCGAATGCGACTTCGACATGCTGCTTAAAATCGCAGATTTATTCGGTGTCAGCGTGGACTATCTGCTCGGACGATCGGATTATTAAACTTATAAAGACAAAAAGCCGCTCTTTGTTATTTAAAGAACGGCTTTTTTATTATACTATCGATACTACCGCGAAAAACACGCCCGTCAGTCCCGCATACTTTCCGCTTGCTTTCCTTCGGCTTGCGGTTGTTTATTTTCACCCGGCACTTCTTTTTTATCAAGCACAAACAACGCGGAAAATTTACCGAAAATCGGTGTAAAATCGCAAATTTTGTCAAGCGCGGACGAGAAAAATCCGATAAGCGTCCCGTTGACTACCGCCATAACGAGCGTTCCCCAATTAACGCCCACGAGCTTGCCGAAAAAGCAATACGTCATTATCACACTTGCGGTAAGGCAGGTCAAATCGAATGCCGTTTTGAACACCGAAATTTTAATTCCGTATTTACTCGAAACGGCTTTGGAAAAGAAGTCGTACACCTGCGGATACAAATACGTCTTGAAAAACAGCGCAACCGAAAATGCGGTAAGCATTACGCCCGCAACAAACATTACTATTCTGAGCCACAAATCCATGCTCCCCGGCTGCGTTACCGCAGGATCGAAACAGGGCAAAAGTCGCCATAAATCGAGCGCAGCGCCGTAAATAAGGCAGGTCACGAACGAACTTAAATACACAAGTTTGAATTTCCGCAATGCTATACAAAGCACTATGAATACGCCCGCCTGAATTACATATTCGGCTTGACCGAAGCTTAAAAAGCCTGTTTTTATGCTTAATAGATACGCCGGTGCCACTATCATTGAAATTCCGAAATTCGCGCTCGTCAGCATTGCTACGGCAAACGACAACAAGATAATTGCCGCAAAATAGGCTAATTCGCCGGGAATTTTCAATTTTTTCTTTTGTTTCTGTTCGTCCATTTTATTTTCTCCTATAAAAATCGCCACACACATATGCTGTGCATGGCGAAAAGTGAGCTTTATTTCTCAGAAAAATCCATACTAATTTTGGAAATAGGTTTGTAAACGGCTTTATATCACTCCCACTCTATGGTTGCCGGGGGCTTGGAAGTGATGTCGTAAACCACGCGGTTTACGTGTTTTACTTCGTTTACGATACGCGACGAAATTTTAACCAGCACATCGTGCGGAATATCCGCCCAGTCGGCTGTCATACCGTCCACGCTGGTAACCGCGCGAAGCGCAATAGTGTAGTCGTAGGTACGCTCGTCGCCCATTACACCCACCGAACGCATTCCCGTAAGCACCGCAAAATACTGCCAGATTTCACGATCCAGCCCGGCTTTTGCTATCTCCTCGCGGAAAATCCAGTCGGCGTCTTGCAAAATGCTTATTTTTGCGCGCGTGATATTCCCTATAATACGAACGGCAAGACCTGGACCGGGGAAGGGTTGACGGAACACTATGTTCTCGGGCAAACCGAGTTCGAGACCAAGCTGACGCACTTCGTCCTTAAACAGCAGTCGAAGCGGTTCGATTATCTCCTTGAAATCGACAACCGACGGAAGCCCGCCGACGTTGTGATGGCTTTTTATAACCGCGCTTTTGCCCAGTCCGCTTTCGATAACGTCGGGATAAATGGTTCCCTGCACGAGAAAGTCTACTTTGCCAAGCTTTTTAGCTTCCTCGGAGAACACGTCGATAAACGCCTTTCCGATGATTTTACGCTTCTTTTCGGGTTCGCGAACGCCCTGAAGCTGTTTTAAGAACAGATTGCTTGCGTCCACTTTAATGAGGTTCATGCCGCGTTCTTCTTTGAATACGCGCATAACCTCGTCCGCCTCGTTTTTACGCAACAGACCGTGATCCACGAAAATGCAGGTGAGATTGTCGCCCACCGCTTTATGAATAAGCGTTGCCGCAACCGCGCTGTCAACGCCGCCGCTCATGCCGCACAGAACTTTTCCGCTACCCACTTTTTCGCGTATTGCCGCAATCTGCTTTTCGGCAAAGTCGGACATGTGCCAGTCTCCTGTCGCCCCGCAAACTTTATACAGAAAATTTTTCAGAATATCGTTACCGTTTATCGTATGCACTACTTCGGGATGGAATTGAACGCCGTATATTTTACGTTCGGGGCATTCGTAAGCGGCTACTCCGCACGAGTGCGTATATGCCGTAACTCTGAATGCGTCGGGAACGCGTTTTACCTGATCGGTGTGGCTCATCCAGCATTGATTGGGTGTGGAAACACCGTCGAAAATAACGCTCTTTTCATAATTAACGGTAGTTTTTCCATATTCGCGCAGGCTTGCGTCGGCGTGAACCACTTCACCGCCCAGCTGATGAGCAATAAGTTGCATACCGTAGCAAATACCGAGAAGCGGGATTCCGAGTTTGTAAATTTCTTCCGTAACCTTTGGCGAGTCCTCGCCGAACACGCTTGCGGGTCCGCCGGTAAAAATTATACCGATAGGATTCTTTTCGTGAATTTTTTCCGCAGTAATATCCGCGGATACCATTTCGGCATATACTCCGAGATTACGCACTCTGCGCACGATCAGCTGATTGTACTGACCGCCGAAATCGACTACGAGTACCAATTGATTTTTCATAACACACTCCAAAAAACTTTTTCGTTTGCGTCGTTTTCGCCTTTTTCGGCGAAAAATACTCTTACGGCAGATATTATACACTTGCCGCCCGCATTTGTCAAGAAGATTGACGGGTACACCGCCATAGCTTCATTAAAAGGATGATTAGTTGCTACGTAGTTAGGGCTTATTAGCATAGAGGCAATGAGAACAGTCGAAAGGACGGTGGGATTGTTATACGTGAGACCGCAGGTCTCCCCTACGGGTTGGTATGAAGCCAAAACCACGGTAGGGACGAACTGTGTTCGCCCGCAAATTACCGGAAATAAGCCCTCTCCGTCGGCTATCGCCGCCACCTCTCCCGGAGGGCGAGGCTTTAAATTCGGCATATACAAATGACCTTGAAAAAGCCTCCTTTGTGAGCAAGGAGAGAACTTAAAGCGTTAACGAGAAGACGAAGGGATTGTTCGGCGGGAGCAAGCCCCCGCCCTACAGAATAAGGCTATTATTTTAGAAACAAAGTAAATTTTCTAATTGTATGGACAGTCAACGGACGGCTGTCCATACAAAAAAATAGTGCATCTATTTACACATTAAAGCGCTGCAGGCGCAATGCGTCTTGTCTTCCTACCCCCCAAAGCGTTGCGGGCGCGACGCGCTCCGCAAACAGTCCGGTGGACTGTTTGTAG
>USKH01000008.1 GCA_900555125.1 uncultured Clostridium sp. | reverse complement strand
CACCACCTATTACAAGGGCTACGAAAGCCTTCTCAACACATTGACGGCTGTGTACGCAGGCTCGGTCAAAAGCGACGTGTTCTCGGCTACGGCAAGAGGATATAAAAGCTGCCTCGAAGCTGCCATGTTCAACGAAAACGTACCCGAATGCGTTTACACCAACCTTATCGAAAGCGTGGACGAAAACTGCAAGTACGTTCACGATTACGTCGCGTACAGAAAAACCGCGCTCGGCGTCGAAAGACTCAATATGTACGATATGTATGTGCCTATAGTGGAAGGCGCGGATATGTCGCTTCCGTTTGAAGAAGCGTTCGACCTCGTGAAAAAAGGGCTTTCTGTAATGGGCGACGAGTACGCGGGACTGCTGCAAAAAGCTCACGACGAGCGCTGGATGGACGTGTACGAAACAGAAAACAAGCGTAGCGGCGCGTACAGCTGGGGTTCGTATTCCACCAAGCCGTTCGTGCTTCTCAACTATTCGGCAACCATTCACGACATATTCACGATAGCGCACGAGCTGGGTCATTCCATGCACAGCTATTACTCCAATCACACTCAGCCGTACAGTAAAGCCGGCTACGCCATATTCGTTGCGGAAGTGGCTTCCACGGTAAACGAAGTGCTGCTTCTCAAGTATTTGCTTGCCACCACGACCGACAAAAAAATGAAAAAATATCTGTTGTCGTACTATCTCGACATGTTCCGCACCACGCTGTTCCGCCAGACCATGTTTGCCGAATTCGAGAAAATAAGCCACGATATGGAGCAGAAGGGCAAACCCCTCACGCCCAAGTCACTGTCCGACGCGTATATGAAGCTTAACAAAAAGTACTACGGTCCCGCTGTCACGCACAACAAGCAGATTGCAACCGAATGGGCGAGAATACCGCATTTTTACAATGCGTTCTACGTTTACAAGTACGCAACCGGCATCACCAGCGCCGTAAACATAGCAAATTCGATATTGAAAGACAATTCGTTCGTCGCTCAGTACAAGAAATTCCTTTCCGCCGGCGGCAGCGATTCTCCTTACGAAATTCTTAAAATCGCAGGCGTCGATCTCGCAACGCGCGCTCCGTTCGATTTTGCGATGAATGAATTTAAGGATACTTTGGAACAGCTCAAAGCACTCTGACGACAAATAGCGGCACGCCTTTGCGCTACGTGCGATGCGGAAACGCGCAGTCACGTACAGAAAGTACGCTCGTGCGGTTTCCAATCGCCAGTTGCGCAAATTCGCACCACTCTTCGTCGTCAGGTCGGACTACGTGCGGAGCATAGCGGCACGCCTTTGCGCTACGTGCGATATTGAAACGCGCAGTCATGGTAAAAAGTGACGGAATGGCAATTGTATGGACTTTCGTCCTCGGCTGTCCGAATAGAATGTTGGCTGGAGCAAGCTCCTGCCCTACGAAAGAAGTCGAAAGAATATGACAAAACTAAATTATCCGATTTATAAATACCGCTTGTCTTTATTTAAAACAACAATCGGACAGTCGGGGACGCCTGTCCCTACAGTTGAAATGCGTTGAAAAGAAAACGTAATACGTCTGATTAAGCTGAAAAAACGATAACGAGATTATCCATACGGAAGATTATGGACGAAACGATTGAAAACAAGGCGTTGCCGAAAAGAAAATCTCCGCGGTTGCAGTGCTATGATTATAGCAGTCCGGGAGCATACTTTGTGACGATATGCACGAAGGATAGAAAATGTATCTTGTCTACAATTGTAGGGACAGACGTCCTCGGCTGTCCGAAAACGGAACTAACCCGATACGGGGAAATCGCGAAAAAGAATATCGAACGTATGGGCGCGTTTTATGAGCATATTTCGATTGACGGGTACGTAATAATGCCCAATCACATACACTTGATGTTGGTGATAAAGAATGAGACGGGCGCGTCGGCAGAAAAGAAATCAAGCAGTGCGTATTCCCGGTTTGTGTCAACGTTAAAGAGATTTTGTGACAGAGAGTACGGCGAAAATATCTGGCAGGCGCGTTCAAACGACCACGTAATCCGCAACGAAAAAGACTACGAAGAACACATGAAGTATATAAACGAAAACCCGTTGAAGTGGGCGTCGGACGAATTGTATTTATCGGACGAATTGTATTTATAAAATGAGGTGCAAATGTGAAAAAAATTAAATTTTCGACAATAATAATCTGCTTTGCGGCGGCGTTGCTCGCGGTTATTACGATGAGTCCGCTCGCGACTGCGAAAGCTTACGACGTTAATTACGCTATCGATAAAACGCCGGTCGATTCGATCGATTATTATCAGCAGAAACACGGTTCGCTGGAATACGTCACGGTTGAAATCACGCTCACGCAGGCTACGGTAAACAAACTTAACGCCGACGCCGTGAAAGCGCTTGCCGACACTGAAAGTTCGTACACGGTTTCGAGTTATTTCGACAAATTCGCATCGTATACGGCAACTTCGCCCACGCTTTGCAAAAACAAAACCGACGTCAACGGTAATCTAAACCTTGTCATATATTTTGCCGACGCATATTCTTCGTGGATTGACGAAAACGACGATTATTCGATTGAAAAAGGCTTTTACCGCGTGAAATACGATGTCGATTACGTCAACCCGCTCGTAAAGCTGAAATCGCGGCTGGAAAAATACGCCGAACAGGAAAAAAAAGACTATGACGACTGGCAGCACGTTCTCGCGTGCGGATACTCGTCGCTACCGGCAATTACCGAAGTTTTCCCCTCGCTTAAAACGACCGATTGGAGCAAGGTCGCACTGTCGTATAACCGCGACATTCCCAAAATGTACGGCGGCGGAAACGAGGACGCCCAAACGGTAAAAAGCGGAGTAAAGTATCTTACATGGAGAAATTCTTCCGAAAATTGGCAAAAACTGTCCTATTCGTACTATCGTCCGTATTCGCTGGGCTGGGGAATTACCATTGTTGCAGCCGCTCTGCTGGTTGCCGGAATAATAATTCTCGCGTCGAAAAAAAGCAAGCAAAAGCCCGCATTTGCCGACTATCGCCCGCTTACCGAAGCCGAAACAACTGATAGAATAGAGAGCAGAATAAGCGGTGCCGAAAACACGGCAAGCGGTTCGGAAAACTCGGGTACGTATGCGCAAAAAGCAGACGACCGGTCGTTAAAGAAAGACGGGTACGCAGGTCACGGCGTGTTCCGCGAAAACGGAAAAACGGTGGACGTGTTCGGCAACGACGCGCTTTCCGCACCCGAAGAAAAAAACGAGGAAGAAAACGATAAATAAGCTTAAAAATCGAAGAGGAAAGAGTATTCCGTCTTCGATGTACGATACGCTCGGGCAAACGATGAGATAATCCTATAAGTCAAAGAGGAAAAGACTACAATGAAAGAAAACATAAGAAACGTTGCTATAATAGCGCACGTCGACCACGGCAAAACCACGCTTGTAAACGAACTTTTGAAACAGGGCGGAGCGTTCCGTTCCAATCAGGTGGTAAACGACAGAGTTATGGACTCCAACGATCTCGAAAGAGAAAGAGGAATTACCATTCTTGCCAAAAACACGTCGGTAAAATACGGCAATTATAAAATCAACATCGTCGATACTCCCGGTCACGCCGATTTCGGAGGAGAAGTCGAGCGTATCCTTAAAATGGTAAACGGCGTAGTTCTGCTTGTAGACGCGTTTGAAGGCACCATGCCGCAAACCCGTTTCGTTTTGCAGAAGGCACTCGAACTCAATCATCCCGTCGTGGTAGTGGTCAATAAAATCGACCGCCCCGACGCCCGCCCCAAGGAAGTCGTGGACGAAGTACTCGAACTTCTGATGGAACTGGGCGCAAGCGACGAACAGCTTGACAGTCCCATTATATATTGCAGCGCGAGAAAGGGTATTGCTTCCGTGCGCCCCGACGAAGAGGGGACAAACCTTATTCCGCTTTTCGAAGCTATCGTTCGTCATATTCCCGCGCCCACAGGCGACGAAAACGCTCCCGTGCAGATGCTTATAAGCGCGCTGGACTATTCCGATTACGTCGGTTCCATCGGCATAGGCAGAATAGAGCGCGGCACGCTTATGCAGAATCAGCAGGTTGTGCTTACCAATTTCCATCACGACAATCAGATTAAAACCAAGGTCACCAACATATATCAGTTCGAAGGGCTGAACAGAGTGGCGGTGGAAAGCGCTTCCGCGGGCGACATCGTGTGCGTAAGCGGCTTGGAAGGCGTTAAAATAGGCGATACGCTGTGCGATCCCGCAGACGTCACGCCCATCGAATTCCCCAAGATAAGCGAACCCAGCGTTGAAATGACTTTCCTTGTAAACGACAGCCCGTTTGCCGGAAAAGAAGGTAAATTCGTCACTTCACGTCACCTTCGCGCGCGCCTTTATAAGGAAGCGGTTCGCGACGTAAGCATAAGAGTAAACGACGGCGAAACAAGCGAATCGTTCAAGGTGTGCGGCAGAGGCGAAATGCACCTGTCCATTCTTATCGAAAACATGAGAAGAGAAGGCTACGAATTCCAGGTTTCTCAGCCTCGCGTTCTGTATAAAGAAATAGACGGCGTTTTGTGCGAACCTATCGACATTATGGTTGCCGACGTCCCGGAAGACTGCGTGGGCGCGGTTATAACCAAAATGGGCATGCGCGCCGGCGAACTTAAATCCATGACGCCTGCCGGAAACCGCATGAAACTGGAATTTTCGGTTCCGTCGCGCGGATTGTTCGGCTATAAATCCGAATTTCTCACCGATACGAGAGGCGAAGGCATTATGAGTTCGATATTCGATAAATACGACAAATATCGCGGCGAAATTACCAGAAGAACTACCGGTTCGCTTATCGCTTTTGAAACCGGCGAAGCGGTTGTGTACGGACTGTACAACGCTCAGGAACGTGGCGATCTGTTTATCGGAGCAGGCACTATGGTGTATGAGGGAATGATAGTCGGCTCCAATCCTAAGGGCGGCGACATTGCGGTAAACGTATGCAAAACCAAGCATCTTTCCAATACCCGCGCTTCCGGCAGCGACGACGCTTTGCGCCTCACTCCCCCGGTAATCATGTCGCTTGAAAAATCGCTCGAATACGTGGGCGACGACGAATATCTCGAAATTACTCCCAAGTCCATCAGACTCAGAAAAATCATTCTCAACACCGAATTGCGCTTAAAAGCCGAAGCAAGAAAGAAAAAAGCCGCCGACAATCAGTAATCGGCAGGCGATAAAGTATATAAGAATTGTGTTGATTTTTGCCTGTGTTTATAGGCTTAATCGGCAATGCAACAGATACAAATGGAGGTAATTATGCCGTTCGACGCAAAAACATCCGCGCATCCCAACTTAAAAGCGAGAGTGCTTCCTCACAACGACGAAGCCGAGCAGGCAGTTCTGGGCTGCGTTATGATTGACGAAAACGCCCCTATAACCATTTTAAATGAGCTAAAGCCCGAGGATTTCTATCAGAATGCCCACAAGCTCATTTTTCAGGCTATGCAAAGTATTTCGCTTGCGGATAAGCCTGTGGATATAGTCACGCTCGTGCAGGAACTCGAAACCATGGGGTGCATGGACAAGACCGGCGGCATTACGTATCTTACAGAGCTAAGTAATTTCGTACCCAGCGCCGACAACTATCGCCACTATCTCGAAATAGTCAAGAAAAATTCGCTTTTGCGCCAGCTTATTTCGGTAAGCTCCCGAATTGCCGACAATGCGTTCGAGGGCGACCCCGAAGATAAGGCTCTCGAAAAAGCCGAAAGCGAGATATATTCGCTGTCCGAAAAACGCGATAAAAGTTCGCTGGTGGACATAAAACAGGCAGTGGGCGAAGCGGTCGAACAGATGGAATATAAGTTTGCTCACCCCAAAGAGGAAGTCAACGTTCCCATAAAATTCCGTCAGCTCAACTATTTTCTCAACGGTTTTCACCGCACCGACCTCGTTCTTATAGCAGCCCGCCCCGGTCAGGGTAAAACCAGTATCGGCATGAATTTCATAACCGACGCCGCGCTGGATACAAGCAGAAAGACCGACGCGGGAGCGGTAGATCCTTATAAATGCGCCGTGTTTTCGCTGGAAATGTCCGCCGTTCAGCTTGCCAATCGTATGCTTGCTTCGGTTGCAAAAGTGGACATGGGCAAAGCTCTTCGAGGAAATCTCGATCCCGACGAATGGCGGCGTATATCCGAAGCGAGAAAACGCCTGTCGCAAAGTAAGATCTATATCGACGATTCGTCGCTTACCACGCCTGTCGAAATTCTGTCCAAATGCCGTCGCCTTAAACGAGAAATAGGCGGACTGGACCTTGTGATGGTGGACTATTTGCAGCTTATGTCGTCGGGCAAAAAGGTGGACAGCCGTCAGCAGGAAGTTGCCGACATTACCCGTACCATGAAAATAGCGGCGAAGGAATTGAATGTTCCCATTTTGCTGTTGTCGCAGATGTCCCGTGAAGTGGAAAAACGAAACACCAAGGAACCGCAGATGTCCGACCTTCGCGAATCGGGTGCAATCGAGCAGGACGCAGATATTATTATGTTTATTTATCGTCCGCACAAGGAAACCGACGCCGTTTCCGACGAGGAAAAGAGCAAGGTGGAAATTCACATTGCCAAGCACAGAAACGGTTCGACCGGCAAGGTTCCGCTGCGCTGGAAGGGAAGTTTCGTATCTTTCGAGGATATCGACACCAATCCCGAAACAGAAGAGAGAGCTGGAAAAACTTCCGACAGGGGCAACTTTATTATGGGTGACGACGACGCTCCGCCCGCACCCGAAGAAGACGTTCGCACCAGGATGAATATCGGTTCGGGCAGCATGGAAGAAATTTTGAAAGTCGCCGAAAACGACGACGATATAATTTAGTTATAATCAAGGCGCAAAATTATGCGTGATTAACGAACAAACCGTTGAAATCTCCATGGATTTGCGCTTTTCGTTAGTATAAGGAAAAGAAAGGAGAAATTAAAATGAAAAGGATAGTCGGGACCTTTGCCGTCATTGCGTTTTGCTTTACCGTGGCGTCGTTGTTCGCATTGCTTTCGGCATGCAAGTGCCGGCACGAGTGGAGCAGCTGGACGGTATCGAAGCAAGCGGCTTGCGAAACCGAGGGCGAAAAAACTCGTTCGTGCCATAAGTGCGGCGAGGACGAAAAAGAAGTTCTGCCTGCGCTCGGACATGAAGAAGTAATAGATGAAGAGGTAGAGCCGACCTGCACCAAAGATGGTAAAACAGAAGGCAAACACTGCGCTCGTTGCAGAAAAGTAATGGTTGAACAGAACTGCGTCCCTGCGCTCGGTCATGAAGAGGTTATCGATGCGGAGGCAGTGGAAGCGACTTGTTTAACCGCCGGTAAAACAGCGAAAAAACATTGTTCGCGTTGCGGAGAAATACTTTCAAAACAAGAAGTTCTGCCTGCGCTCGGACATAAAAACAAAAACGGAATATGTTTAAACTGCAAACAAGATATTTCCACAAAGGGTTTGAAATATGAGGACGGAGAAGAGGAAAATACTCTTATCGTAGCGGGTATCGGCACTGCAACCGATAAAAATATTATAATTCCGGCGATCTACGAAGGAAAGAAAGTTGTAGCAATAAGACAGCGGTGCTTCATTTGGAAAAATATAGTTGATGTCGAAATACCCGATAGCGTAACGAGCATAGGAACCGAAGCGTTTCAGAATTGCGGAAACCTTAAAAGTATAGTTATTCCGGATAGCGTAACAGACTTAGGCTACGGTGCCTTTCATTCGTGCGGCAAACTTGAAAGCGTGACGATTCGGGGCCGGGTCAATATTATAGATGACAGAACGTTTGAAAGTTGCATAAGTCTTAAAAGCATTATTATTCCGGACGGTGTAACTCGTATAGGGGCGTGGGCGTTTTACTATTGTGAGAGTCTGGTAAGCGTAACCATTCCGAACAGCGTAACGAAAATCGGATTGGAAGCATTTAATCATTGCAGCGGAATTAAAGAGGTCAATTTCAAAGGCACAAAAACTCAGTGGGAGAAAATTTCCGACAACGGCTTAAACAGTTGTCTTATGAAAGCAAAAATAAATTATATTTCGTAAATCGTATATTATGTTTGCGATACGGAAAAACGAACGACGAGAGATTGCCGTTCGTTTTTTTATAGTGAACTACTAAAATTTATTGATTTATAGGCTTAATCATACAGACCGGTGCCGAACGCCTGTCCCTGCATTGAAATGATGGAGACTTATGGTCTCCCGCAGCGTATAAAAAAATCACTGCCTGCTCGCACGCGAGGGGGCTTTTTTATTGTATGAAATGTAGCGGCGCGGTAGTCGAAGAACAAATAAACGACGCGAAAAAACCATGAAACGCGGTGTCGAAATATGTCGATAAAAAATTTGCGACGTTTGTCCGCAAAGGTTAATGTTGACACGCAGTTGTCAGCAAAAAAGCGATATTATAGGCGTGTAATCAGGTTATCGCACAGCCCCGCGGTGCCGGTTAAATCTAATTATATGCGAGGTTAAACTGGGTAATATGGATGAAATGATTTTTGAGCTTTTACTGCTCGGAGACGGAGCCGAACGGAAAATCGCAAAGCTATCCTGTCGGCTTGAACGAATTGCCGAATATGCGTTTGGCGATACGTGGAGCCAGATTGACAGAATGCTGGATATTATCGATGAAAAACGTCGACTGGAGTCGGCGCTCGAAATACGAAACAAACTTATTAAAGGACTTACCGAAGAAGAATACGTTTTGCTGAACGCGAGGGCACACGGAGTTATGCCCGAAATAACGGAAAACGGGCGGGGTTATTCGGACAGGTCGCTGAGAAGAAAAACGCTCGAAGCACTTAAAACGGCAAAAAATATCTTATTCCTTTTCGGATACGACGACAAGGCTTTAAGCGAGGAGTACGGAGAGTTTTTGCAAGGCGCCGCGGCGTAGTGGAATTTTTGGTAAAGGAAGAAATGCGATACGGCGGTTTTGGGGAGAAATAAGCCGAAGTGATTGTTTTAGGCTTTCGGCGAGAGTAGTTTTCGCTCTCTCCGTCGGCTGGAGCCGCCACCTCTCCCGAAGGGCGAGGCTTTAAAAAGTTTTTGTTTTGATTTTTGAAAAAGCGAAAAAATCAAAAAATTTATTCGGATTTGCGGGATTTGAAAAGCAGGTACATAAGCACGATTACGGGCAGGCACAGTGCGGCGATGAGGAAATATTCTCCGCCGGCAGCCGTAACCGCTTCCGGCGTTACGTCCGGTTCGGATGGCGGTGCTATCGCTTCGATCACGTTATCCGGCAGCTCCGGAGCGGCAGCGTACATGCGGTAGACGTAGCCGATTTTGCCTTCGCCAAGACTGACGCAGTACCATTCCGAGCCGAGAAGCTGATTCTGAATCGTGCCTTCCGCCGTGCCGTAATAATATAGTTTGGTACCGTCGGTCAGACGCTTAACAACGTTGTCTTTCGTGTTGTCGGGCGCAGAGCGGACGTTTATCGTTCCGCCGTCGTTTGACAAAGAGAGATAGCTTGCGGCAAACTTGGTTTTGGGAATAAAATCGCATACGGAAACGCATTCGGGGCGGACGTAACCGTCGAGGTTTTTGTAGGTAACGCGCACGGCGTTTTCGTTTTGTTCGATTACGCATACGAAATAGGTTTCGGGCAGCGTGGTAACGGGGAAAGTAAGTTCGCCGTCCGAATACAGCACGCACCCTTCGAGAATTTCGGCGTACGTTAGCGTACCGTCCGCCATTGCTCGGCTTTGGCTTGCTTCAGGCGGGGTTGAACAGGATAAGAATAAAAGCGCGGCGATGATTGCGCTTATTGTTACCGGAAATTTTTTCATACGTTAATTGTAACTTAATAAAGGGGGAAATGATAAGGGGAAAAGGACGAATTATGTCCGATTTGCCCGAGCGGAGATATGACGGAGAGAGAACTTATACTGAAAATACGAAAAATCAACAAGCTTTTAGCGGAAAAGCGTGAACGCGACGAGCTGTCGCGCTATAACACGGGCGATAAAATTCACTTTAAGCAGCTGGATTTTCACAAGTGCAAAAAGCGTATCCGCTGGGTGTTCGGCGGTAACCGGACGGGCAAAACCGAGTGCGGCGCGGTGGAAGTCGTGTGGATGGCAAGGGGAATACATCCGTACAGGGAAAACCGGAAAAACACGGAAGGGTGGGTGGTTTCGCTGTCGCGCGACGTTCAACGCGAGGTTGCTCAGCGCAAAATATTGAAATACCTAAACGAAGAATGGATTGAAGATATCGTCATGAACAGCGGCAGAGCCGATTGCCCCGAAACGGGCGTAATCGATTGCATAACCGTGCGCAACGTTTTCGGCGGACTAAGCAGAATATGGTTCAAAAGCTGCGAAATGGGCAGGGCAAAATTTCAGGGGGCGTCGCTCGACTATGTGTGGTTTGACGAGGAGCCGCCCGAGGATATTTTCGATGAGTGCATGATGCGGGTTGTGGATAAAAAAGGCGATATTTTCGCAACCATGACGCCGCTTCTCGGGCGCACGTTCGTGTACGACAGAATTTATCTCAATCCGGGACATGACGACAGAGTGTGGTACGAGTTTATGTCCTGGAAAGACAATCCGTTTTTAGACGAGGAGGAGCTTGCCTCTATTCGTGCGTCGCTGTCCGAAGAAGAGCTTAATATGCGCGAGCACGGCAGATTTTCGTCGCTTAAAGGACTGGTTTATTCCGAGTTCGACGAAAACGTGCACGTCATCGAGCCGTTTGACGTTCCGGAGGAGTGGTTTGACAATATTTCCATTGATCCGGGATTGAAAAATCCCACGTCGTGTCATTTTTATGCGACCGACGGAGAAAAAGTATACGTAATAGCCGAACATTACGAAAGCGATAAGACGGTGGAATATCATTGTCGTAAAATAAAAGAGATTGCCGCTCGTCTCGGCTGGAAAACCGACGAGAGAGGCAGACTGCACGCGCTTATCGACAGTGCGGCGGGACAGAGGACTCTGTCTGCGGAAAAAAGCGTAAGCGAGCTTTTCGCAAAAAACGGCATTCTGGTGAATCCGAAAGTAAACAAACAGGTTTTCCGCGGAGTGTCCAAAATAAAAAGCCTTCTTATAGGCGACGGCAAAACACCCGATCTTTATATTTTTTCTTCGTGCGTCAATATGATTCGCGAAATCAAGGGATACAAGTGGGGCGACGGCGACAGCCCGGTAAAGCGCGACGATCATGCGATGGACGAGCTGAGGTACTACGTCATGACTTTGCCCGAACGAAAGAATGTGCCGGAAAAAACAAGCGATAACCTGATCTCTGCCGATAAAAGGAGGATCAGATTGTGGATGAAAAAATCGTAGCGGCGATAAGAAAGAAAGCAAAAGGTTACAAAGTGACCGAAAAAGTAGAAGAAAAACAACTGGTAGACGGAGAAATGCAGGTGGTTAAAGTGCGGCTTAGCACCAAGGAAGTGCCGTGCGATATTTCCGCTGTTAAATTTTTAAGCGAAATGGAAGCGGAAAAAATATTGGACGACATGACCGAGGATGAGCTTAAAGCGGAAAAACTGAGGCTTCTTCGCGAATTTGGGGAGATTTATAATGGAACTGATAAAAAATAAGTATAAAATAAGATGCGAGATGGGCGCGTGTCGCAATATGGCGGATTACGTCCTCGTTATGGACAGAAGCGGTATACACAGCAGCATCTGCATGTGCGGAGAGTGTGCCGAAAAGCTTAAAGAAGCACTTTGTTCCGAGCCGAAGGAAAAACCTGCCGGCGAGATGTTTGTTTCCGACGAGGCACCCGCGCCCGTAGTCGTCAGAAAAAAACGCAAATCGGCGGGCATTTCCGCGGGTAAAGGGGAGGAAATCGCGTGAAAAGCACGGATAATTCATACGAGAGTATCAGGGTAAAAGAAATACGCGACGATTATCTGGACAGGGTGGCTGCGCGAAGAAAAATCGAGGCGCAGTGGAAACTTAACGCGCGCATGGCGGACGGCGATCAGTATTCGAGCGTTTCGCCTACCGGTGAAGTGGTGAGCGAGCCTAAAAATTATTATTGGGAAGAACGAACAGCGTTTAATCACATAGCGTCCATTCTGGACACGCGACTGGCGCGACTTTCGCGCGTTCGTCCCAAACTGAGCGTTCGTCCGGCAAGCAGCGACGAGAGCGACGTTTCGGCGGCTAAGGTCAGTGCGAAAATATTGGACGGCGCATGCGGGAACCTGAATATCGACGACGTAATAAGTACGGCTACAATGTGGTCGGAGCTTACGGGTACGGCGTTTTATAAAATAACCTGGGACAATAATGCAGGCATGGCTGTCGGGAAAAACGGCGACAAAATAATCAGAGAGGGCGACGTCAGAGTGGACGTGTGCCCGCCGTACGAGATTTTTCCCGATTCGCCGGACTGTGGAAGTATTAAGGATTGTCGCAGTATTATTCACGCGAAAGCCGTACACGTTGCCGATATCAAGCGCATATGGGGTGCGGACGTCGAGGAAGAGGCGGGCGCCGTGCTGGGATTCTCGGACGCGAACGTACCTATAGAAAGCGAGAAAAAGAAAAACGGATACGCTGTCGTTATCGAAAGATATTCGCGCCCCAACCTCATGTATCCTGCCGGACGACTGGAAGTAATTGCGGGCGACAAGCTGTTATACGAAGGCGATCTTCCCTTCCTGGTAGGAGTAAACGGCGAAGCGGATTTGCCGTTCGTGCGTCAGCGTTCTCTGCCCCGCGCGGGTAAATTTTTCGGGACATGCCCCATCGAGCGCGCCATTCCCGTTCAGCGTGCGTACAACGCGGTTAAAAATCGCAAGCACGAATTTTTAAGCCGTATAGCGGCGGGCGTTCTGGCGGTGGAAGACGGCAGCGTTGACGTGGACGATCTTGCAAGCGAAGGTCTGGCACCCGGAAAAATAGTGGTGTATCGCGCCGGTTCGACTCCGCCGACCTTTATGCAGCCCGGTTCGGTGCCGGGCGACTTCGACAAAGAAGAAAGCAAGCTTTTAGAAGAATTTGCGGCGGTGAGCGGAGTGAGCGAATTTATGTCCACTTCCAACGTGCCGACTACGGTTACGAGCGGCAGCGCGCTGGAACTTCTGATCGAACAGGACGACAGTCGTCTGTCGGTCAGCGCGGACGAAATACGTACGGCAATCAAGGATACGGGTCGCATGATTTTGCGCCTTTATCGTCAGTTCGGGGGCAGCGCGCGTATTTCGAGGTGCGTCGGCGACGCCGGCGAAATAGAAACGGTGGCGTGGTCGGCAAGTTCGCTTGCCTGCGACGATATCGAGCTGGATACCGAGTCGGAAATAGGCGACAGCGCGGCTGCAAGAAGGAATACTATTCTTGAACTGTACAGCGCGGGACTTCTGAGCGGGTCGGACGGAAAAGTTGACGAGAACATGCGCTACAAAATTCTGCGCGCGTTCGGGTTCGGAAATCTCGAACAGGCTAACAGCACCGCGGAGCTTCAGAGATTGCGTGCAAAACAGGAAAACGCGGACGTTTGCAGCGGGCAAATCGACGTGCATTCGTACGACGATCATGCGGCGCACATCGACGTTCACACGGCGTTTATTCTGTCGGGGAATGCATCCGAAGAGGCGGTTAAAAGATTGGAAGAGCATATAGAGCGGCATAAAGCGGCGCTCGGGGAGGAAAAATGACTGAAAATAATCGGGCGGAATTCGCTTTAAGCGAGCTGCAATCCGCGGCGGAAGGCACGAAAGAGAAAAGCGCGGTTTCGGAAGAAACAATTCAGGGCGCGGAAGAAAACCGTTGCGAAACGGAAAAGGTAAGCGAAAAAGAGGACGAAAAAACCGCCGAAGTCGGAGAAAAAAACAAAGAAGATAATGCGGATTTTGACAAAAACGACAAACCCGGTTGCGACGCGGAAGGAGAAAAAGAGGCTTGCGTGGAAAACGCGCTTTATACGGAGAGGAAGGAAAACGTCCGATCCGGCGATGAAGAAACCCAAGCTGCGAGCGGGAAAATCGACGCAGAAGAATTTTTTGCGGCGTATTTCAAGGCGGTTAAGGAAAGCGAAAGCCTTCGCGAGCAACTGGCGGCGGCAAAACAGTCGGCGGATTTTTCGGAAATGTTGAAAAAGCCCGAAAACGCCGTTATTGCGGCGCAGAACGAAGCGGTGGAAAAGTGCGTTATCGAAAACTATCTTAAAAAAATATCAAAAGGTCGCGCGGTTGAAGTCGTCGGCGGCAATATAGGCGCGACTCCCGTGAGCGAAAAGGTGGTTCCGAAAACGTTGAAAGAAGCCAAAATTATGGCGGAAATGCTTTTCAGAAGTTAGCGGGGGAGCATATAGGGAAAACGTTGGATGAGCGGTTTTAAAAGCGGGCGATGAAACATCGCCCCCTACGATATAAGGTTGAAAGTGAGGAGCCGGGAAATATGTTCTATTGAGCGATAGAGATCGTCACACGGAAACCTTATTCGGACAGTCGGGGACGCCTGTCCCTACAAGTACCCTCTCCGTCGCCTGACGGCGCCACCTCTCCCGGAGAGCGAGGCTTTAAAAGGTTGTGAATTTAAGCAATGCGGCGGGAGCAAGCCCCCGCCCTACATGTAAGGTTAAAAATACGTTAATCAAATTTAATAACGATAACAAACCCTCTCCGACGCCTGACGGCGCCACCTCTCCCGGAGGGCGAGGCTTTAAAAAGTGAGGAACCGGGCAATTTCGTCTTATCGAGCGATAGAGATTGTCACGCGATAACTTTATTCGGACAGCCGAGGACGTCTGTCCCTACAAGATGGGAGAGAGACCGCAGGTCTCACCTACGGGAATTTTATCACTTGGAATTAAAATCCAAAAACAAAAATCAAGACAAAAACAAACAAAAACCAAATCAAAAAATAAAGGAGAAATTTAAAAATGATCACATTAAGCGAAGCGGAAAACGCATTGAAAAACATTTATCTGGGAACTATGAGCAATCTTCTCAACACCACGGCAAACCCGTTGCTGGCGAAGATCGAGCAGACTCAGGCGGACGTATACGGAAACGAAATACGCACCGCTGTACGCTGGGGAATCAACGGCGGCGTGGGAGCGGGCGACGAAGACGGAGATCTTCCGGTGGCGTCCGGCAACAAATATCTGCAGTTTACCAGCACTCTTAAAAATCTGTACGGGCAGATTTCCATTTCGGATAAGGCTATCCGCGCCGGCAGAGAAGGCATGGGTGCGTTTACCGATCTTCTCAACGCCGAAATAACCGGACTTATGGAAGCGTCGAAATTCAATCTGGCGAGAATGCTTTACGGCGACGGAACCGGTTTTCTTACCAGCATTACTGCCGTAACCGACGGCGTTCTTACCGTTCAGGATACCAACAACCTCATCGAAGGTATGCTTGTAGACGTATATTCCACTTCTGCCGGCGTAGATAAAGTTGCCGCAAAAATCGTGTCCATCGACAGAACCGATAAAAAGGTAACTCTTTCGGTTGCGCCTACCGTCACGGTCGGATATCTTTACAATCAGGGCAGCAAAAACAAGGAAATTACCGGTATCAAATCTATATTCGCAACCGGCGGCAATCTTTACGGCGTGCCGAGAAGCAGCATTGCTTCGCTTCTTCCGTACACCAAGTCTTCCACCGGAACGCTTGACGACGTGAAGATTCAGGAGGTTATCGACAGAGTGGAAAACTTTGCAAACTGCACCGTTGACTTTATTGCAATGTCGCAGATCGCCAAGTATTCGTATCTCGATTTTCTCTCGTCTTACAAGCGCAACGTGGACTATATGACCACCGACACCGGTTTTAAGGCCATTTCGTTCGGCGGCGTACCCATGGTGTTCGAGCGTTTCGTTGACAGCGGAACCGTGTACGTCATGGACACTTCCACGCTTAAACTGCATCAGCTGTGCGACTGGAGATTCCTCGAAACCGAAAACGGTAACATTCTCCGTCAGGCTCAGGATAAGCCGGTTTATACCGCCACTCTGGTCAAATATTGCGATCTTATCTGCGCTAAGCCCAACGGACTTGCTCGTCTTACCGGAGTAACCAGAGCGTAAGCATGATAGGCAAGGGATACGTCGTAGAGGACGATTTGTTCGGTATAGCGCGGCGAATCCGGACGCTTGATCCGGATTACTTCGTGTTTTATTCGTATGAGAAAAAACGATTCGAAGTCCATGTCGGAGGACAGAAGGGAAGCACTCTCGCCGTGGTGCTTCCCTATCCCGAGCTGGACGAGCGAAGCTATATTCACGTAGCCAAGACGAGAAGAGAAAATCTTAAAAAATTATTGGAAGAAATAGACGAAGCTAACGACAAAGCGGAAAAATCCGCCGTGGCGCGCGCCGTAAGCGACGTCGAGGAAAAATGTGAGCGCGCCATGAGGGGGAAGGAGTATGAGTAAAGTGAGCGAAGTCGTGATCTGCGCGGCAAAATACCTGGGACTTACGGAGCTGGTTGCCGCGATAAATGCGGGCGGCACGCTCTCGGGCGAACGCCTGACAGAACGGAACGATTTGTTACGCTGCGTAAACATTGCCGCGGCGGATATCGCGCTTTCGGCTACGGCACCCGTAAATTCAAAGATATGCCGAGCGGTTTCGGGCAGTATTTTTTATTCCGCCATAGACGACAAGCTGCTGGAAATCGAAACTGTTAAAACGACTGCCGGGAAAACGGCGGAGTATACGGTTTATTCGGACAGAATTCTGACAGAGGACGGAACGTATTACGTTTATTATACATACGTGCCGGCAAAAATGCAGCCGGACGACGATTTGCCGTTTTCGGCGGCAATCAACGAGCGCGCGCTTGTGTACGGTGCGTGCGCGGAATACTGCGTGGCTACGGGCGTAAACGGCGAGGCGGTTAAGTGGCAGAGCCTGTTCGAAAGGGAAATCGCTAAAATAAAGAATAAGAAGGCGCGCTTGCCGGGAATTATGCCGGCGAGAAAATGGTTTTAGGCTATATCGGGAGGTTTTTTATGAAAAGTTTTACCGATAAGCTGACAAAAGAAAAAATATACGAGTATCGCGTAGACGACAGCGGCGATTTTGCCGACGCACAGTCGGAAGCTTCGGGCAAGGACGTGAAAATTATTGTCAATATGCGCAAATGCGGCAATGTTTTCAGGCGCGGTCTTAACGTAAAATCCGCGGAAGGGAATTTTGCTTCGATAAATCTCGGATATCCGCATTGTTTCAAATGTATAGACAAGACGGGCGCCGAACACGATTACGTTTTCGGTCTGAACGCCGAAAACAAGCTTGCGTTTTACGATTTTACGAGCGCAGGCACGTTTGTCGGCACGCTTAGCGACGTTACGCTTACAAAGCCGCCGATTTTAATAGATTACAACTATGACGGACAGAATTATTTGCTTATAAACTGCGGAGAAAAAGGTTTTTACGTGTACGACAACGAATTTACAAAGCTTGGTGCCAATCCGATGGTTACGGGAGCGGTTATTTACGACGGAAAGCTTTTTGCCTGTTCGTCCGACAATTATCCGAGGGTGCGATACTGCGCCATGTTTAATCCAAAAACCTGGAGCGGCTCGCAGACGTCGCTGTACGTATACAACGAATGCGGAATGGTGCGGGGGCTTGTCAATCTCAAAAACTATATTTACGTTTTTCAGGATAACGGAATATCCCGTATTCCAAAAGCCGACAGCGAAAACTATACGGTTACGAAAATATGCGAAACGGGCGAAAAAGCGTACGGAAGCACCGTGCGTTGTTCGGGCGACGCCGCATGGTTTTTCACTTCGCGCGGGTTGTACCGTTTCGACGG